>CAZCGS010000043.1:0-6755 GCA_964498505.1 uncultured archaeon | reverse complement strand
AGAACTTTGCAAAATCTTCAATGTTATTTTTGTTTTTGAAAAATTTTTCTATGGTTTCTATTGCGTTAATCATATTTTTTACCGATACATCTTTTCCATCTAACCTTTTATTGCCATTTTGAATAAACTCTCTTAGAAATTTGTCCGAATCTCCTCTTATTCCATATATTATTCTTAATCTCTCAGGTATATTTCTATATGGATTTTCTTCTTGAAATAAACTTTCTGCTAAAGTTCTTTTCAATCTTTCATCTTTTGCCTTTTCTTTCAAAATTGCAAATAGAAGTGCAAAAGTAGTTAATCGTTGCTGGCCATCTAATACTTCATACTCATCAAATGCATTTTGAGTAATCTTTTTTAAAACTAAAGAACCAACAAAATATTCATCTTCAGGATTATTTTCATAAGCAAACCACAAATCTTCCAATAAATCATTGACATTGTCTGGTGTCCATACATATGGCCTTTGATATTCTGGAATTAGAAACCAAAAATCTTCAAAAAGTTTTCCTAAGATTATCTTATCTGATTCTATCTTTTTGGTCATATTCATATTATGCAATAAAACATAAAAAACTTAACAATAATAAGACTGTTAAAAACTCGTCGATAGACTGAAACTGAAACAACTACTGCTTATATACCAAACTAATTGTACCTAACCTCAACTTCCTCAAAATTATTTTTAATTTCTTCCCTAACTTCTTCAAAAAATTCGGGCCGGTAAGGTTCTATGCTTTCAAATTTTTTGTCCAAAGTTCCGAATTTGGGAACGAATTGGTTTAAAACATATCTCTTTGCACCTTTTATCTGCTCCGCTATTTTGAAAATATCCTCTTTTGTATGCAGGGTTGGGACAACGGTTGTAACAAACTCGTAGTCTACCTCACTATTCCTCAAAATTTTTATCGATTTCTTTACCTTTTCAACCAAGCTTTTATCATCAATCTGGGTAACCTTTCTGTAACTTTCAAAGTCTAAAGGAGCCTTTATATCCATCCTTACGAAATCCAATAACCCTTCTTTAATCATTTTTTCAAGCATCTCTGGATTTGTTCCGTTAGTCTCTATCGCTCCCAAAAAACCTTTTTCCTTAACCTTTTTCAGAAATTCAGGCAATTCTTTATGAAGGGTGCATTCCCCTCCTGTAACAACAACCGCTTCGATCCAACCCTTCCTTTCATCCAAAAAGTTTAGAACTTCTTCTTCCGGATAGCTTTTCAGCTCTTCAGGATTAAGAATCAAATCTCTATTATAACAATAATGGCATCTGAAATTGCAGTAAGGCAAATACAGTACGGTAGAAGTTTTTTTCGGATATTCTATTGAAGAGAATTTTACCCATCCCTTAAAGACTAAAGCCATTATAATTTTATGGAGAAAGGAATAAAAATAAGGAAATTCAGAAGGGAGGATGCTACCAAGGTTTGCAATCTCGTTAGGGAAACATTTTTGAAGTTTGTAGCCCCTTCATTTTCGAAAAAAGGAGTAAGGAAATATTTAGCTTCCCTTACTCCGGAAACTTTTGTAAAGAAAAAAGAGGGAAGTTTGAAATACGTTGCTGTTGAGGAAGGTAAAATAGTCGGAGTTGTTTTCGGTAATTACAAAAATGGAAGTATAGGTCTGCTGTTTGTAAGGAAGGATATGGTAAGGAAGGGAATCGGGAGGCTTTTGCTGAATAAAATTGAAAAGGAGATGAAAAAGAAGGGGGTAAAAGCTATAAAGCTTAATTCCTCCCTGTACGCTGTGCCTTTCTATGAAAAAATAGGTTATAAAAAATCCAGGGGCGTTGTAAAAAAAGACGGTCAAATTCACCAGCCAATGGTGAAGAGATTTAAATAAATTCTTTTAATTTCGATTGTTTTTGGCTCAGTACTTTTTTCATCCAGTCAAAAATAGGCGTAACTATATAGCCTTTTTTTAAGCTTCCCAAAACTGCATTCTTTCTAGTCCCCCAATACCAATAGTAAAAACCAATGTATGCACAGATTATAGAATCTAATAAGTCTTCATATTCTTTCAATTCTTTTCTTTTCAATTTCGAAATATCAACAAAAATCTCTTTTGGTAACTTTAATGCTGGCTCTTTGCTCTCAAGAGTTTTTATATCTTTTTGATACTTTCTAAATTCTGCCAATAAAAAATCTTGTTTTCTTCCCTTTTTTGCTTTGTATTTCAAAGTTTTTTTTAAATTAAAGAAAACGACAATAGCTGGATGCGGAAAAACTTCTATTACTGCTCTGACTTCGCTTTTTGGTTTAAAATAAGGATTGTTAGAATATCCCTTTTCTTCAAACAATTTTGTTAGGGATTCTCCCCTTAGACCTCCAAATTTTTCCAATCTTTCTATGTTTGTTGGATGCGCACCTGCATGATATTTTCTGAAAAGTTTTGTAACTAAGGCATCTGCTTCTCTTCTACCTTTTAAGTTTTTTACTATTAGAGGAGCGTCTATTGATATAACTGCAGGCTCATTTTTTATTCTTTCTAATACCCAATTCAGGATTTCCTCATTTGTTTTTATTTTTGATATCCAGTTTATTAATACTCCTCTATTTCCATTTGTTTTTATAATAGAAATTGCCGAAGTATTTCTTTCGCTCCATGCCAAGTCAATGCCAACGAAAAACATAATAATCTATTTATATGAGTTTAACCTAATTAAGATATTATGAAGATAATAGAAGGAAAATGGAAAGATGGGGCTATAATACCGTTGGAGAAAATAGAGGGTAGTAGAGGGTCTAAAGTGTTTATTTTGCTGGACACCAAAAAAGTTGAAGATATACAGAAAAGAATTGATGAAGTAAATCTTCAATACTTTAAGTTATTATCCGAACTCATTCCAGAGGAAAAAATTTCGGAAAAAGAAAAGAAAAAATTAGAAAAGATTATCAGGGAAAATAAGAAAAGAGGCTATATTTCTTTAGAAGAATTTAAAAGATGTTTGAGATAGTCATTTCCAAAAGTATAAAGAAAAAGATTAAAAAGTTACATCCTTACTCAAAGAAGATAATAGAATGCCTACATAAATTGAGAGAAAATCCATTTCCGATTGAAAAGTATGATGTCAAGAAGTTAAATATACCAAATCGGAAAGTTTATAGAATAAGAATCGGCAAAGTAAGAATTATATATGCTGTAGAATTCAAGAGTCGAACTATTAAAGTAGAGAATATTGACATAAGGAAAAAGGTTTATAAATAGCCGCTTGCTTTGATTTCTGGCATTCATTTTACCAGAATTCCTTCAACCTTCCGACAATCCAGTACCTTACCTTCCTTAAATCTTCAATCTCCCTGCAGTTTGTCAGGAACATGGCTACCTTCAACTCCTCCAAAATTTGTAAAATTTGCTCTTTTAACTTTTCCTCTCCCTCCAAAGCATTTTTGAGCAAGGGTTTTGCAATCGAAACGCATGAAGCTCCCAAAACCAGAGCTTTAGCTATGTCCAAACCATTCCTTATTCCTGAAGAAGCTATTAAGGGTATTCCTAAATCTTTGCATTCCAATATACACAAAGGTGCGGGAATTCCCCAGTCCCAAAATGTTTTGGCAAGTTTTTCCTTTGATGGAAAATTCCTATTTTTCGCTCTGAAATATTCGACAGCTATCCAATTTGTTCCCGAAGTGCCTGCAACATCTATAGCCTTTACTCCTGCATCCTTCAATTTTGATGCAACTTTTCCAGAAATTCCGAAGCCTACCTCCTTAACTATGACCGGATAAGAGCCTGAAATATCCTTAAGTTTTTCCAAAATTCCTTTTGCATTGGAATCGCCTTCGGGCTGAACCATTTCCTGAGGGAAATTTAGATGAATAGCTAAGAAATCGGCACCCACACTTTCAAACAAAATTTCCAAATCTCTGTCAGTTAGATTCGGAAGCTGAGGAGCACCTATATTCCCAATTACTAAAGGAACATTGTAATCTTTAATAACCTCATAGCTGCTCATCACTCGCTCATCATCTCTTAATTTGAGAAGGGGTCTTTGGGAACCAACGCATAGACCAATTTTCAATTCTGATGCAACTTTTGCCAAGGTAGAATTTAGTTCTTTTGCTATCTCTATGCCTCCGCTCATAGCACCTATCAACATCGGAGCGCTAAGCTCCTTCCCTAAAAAGAAAGTTTTGGTAGAAATCTCGGATTTGTCAGATTCGGGTAGCGCACAATGCTCCAACCTAATATCATCCCAAAAATTGTGGGCATATTCAACCTTTTCCTTTAAACAAATTTCAATATGTTCGTTTTTTCTTTGTTTTATGTCCATAATCTTTTTTTCATTAAATATTAAAAATTTGGGCCAAGTTAAATAATGGTATCGATAGAGTGCAACCTTACCATCCTTAAAGAATTGCTCGGAAAAGAAATTTCCGAGCAGGAGATGGAAGATACCTTATGGAATTTAGGGTATGAGGTTGAGGATAAGGAAGGGGAGGAATGGAAGATAGATGTAACGCCTGACAGACCGGATTTGTTCTCCGTCTTCGGAATAGCAAGATTGCTCAGATGCTATCTTTTAGGCAGAAAAAAGGAATACAAATTTGAGGAAAGTAATTTGGAGGTAAGGGTAGACAAAGCTGTTGAGCCGGTAAGACCCTATACTGTTTGTGCGGTAGTTAAGGATTTAAAACTTACCGAAGAGACTCTAAAATCTTTAATTTCCCTTCAGGAAAAAATCCATCTTTCCTATGCAAGAAAAAGGAAGAAGGCTGCAATAGGAATTTATCCATTAGAGGCAATTAAAGGTCCTATCCTGTTTACGGCAAAGAAACCTGAGGAAATAAAATTCGTACCTTTAGATTTTGATGTCGAGCTTTCCGGAAGGGAAATTTTGGAAAGGCATCCGAAGGGTAAAGAATACGGTCACCTACTGAAAGGCAAGGAAACATACCCAATCTTTATGGATTCCGAAGGAAAAATCCTTTCTATGCCTCCAATAATTAATTCTAAGGACACCGGGAAGGTAACTTTGGATACAAAGGAAGTTTTTATAGAGTGCAGCGGACACGACTTGAAATTTTTGAATAAGGTTTTGAACATCCTGATATCAAACCTTGCAGAAATAGGCAAAATATGCGCTGTAAGAATAAAATATCCTGACAAAGAATTAGTAACCCCGAAGCCGGAAGAGAAAGTTATTCCTTTGGAGTTGAACTATGCCAACAGGCTATTGGGAATAAATATATCCGAAGAAGATGCTAAAAAGCTGCTCGAAAGGATGGAGTACAGGGTTGAAAATCTAGAAGATGGAATATTAAAAGTAGCGGTGCCCTGGTACAGGGTTGATGTATTTAGTCAAGTTGATATTATTGAGGATTTGGGAAAGGCTTATGGGATATCTAATTTACTTCCAGAATTTCCTTCCGTTCCCGGAATAGGCAAAAAATCTGAAAAATCATTCAAAATTGATAGGATTAGGGAGCTAATGCTCGGCTACGGATTTCAAGAGCTTTATAACATGGTCCTTTCAAGCTTTGAAGACCAAATAGAAAAAATGAATCTTGGGAAGGAAGAGAATGTTTTGAGAATAGAGGGTGCTATAGAGAGCAGCATTAACCTAGCGAGAATATGGTTGTTGCCGGAATTACTCAAATTTTTGGTAAGAAATCAGCATCACCAATTTCCGATAAAGGTTTTTGAGATAGGTGAGGTTATTTTTCCCGATGAAAGTGCAGAGAATAAAGCTAGAGAAGAAATCCATCTTAGTGCCGCAATCCTGAACTCGAAAGTAGGCTATGAAGATATTTCAGGTGTAATATTAACTCTTTTCAAAATTTTGGGAAGGAAAATAGAATTTAGAAGGACTTCACATCCAAGTTTTATAGAGGGAAGGGTTGCGGAGATTGTGGTTGATGGGAAGAAGGTTGGAATTCTCGGAGAGCTCCATCCGAAGGTCCTTAAAAATTTCGGGATCGATTTCCCTGTGGTCGGGGCAGAGATAGACTTATCCTTTATTTTTGGTAAAAAATAGCTTATGGAGGTGCTTAAAGTACTCGATTCATTTTTCGGAGGCTTTTCAATAAAAAACTTAGCCTCTGATTGGAAGGGGATAATAAAAAAGGTTTGGCCAAAGTACCGAAAATACTGTACAAAAAGCTTTCAGAGGTATTTTTCCGGGTGCATGATCAAAAACTGCGAGAGTATAGAAAGGGTCTATCTCTCTGTTTTTCCGTCAAGATATACTTTATCCAAACTAAAGGATAACTCTCTTTTGTTTGTTCATCATCCCTTAGATTGGGATGAAGAGAAAGGATTCATTCCGCCTCAGGAAAAATTCCTTCTCAGGAAAATATGCATCTATTCCTCCCATTTGCCTTTGGACAACAACCTTGAATATTCTCCGACAATTTCTTTGGTAAATTTTTTGGGGATTAAGGACTTTAAAGTTGTGCTGAAGGATAATTTCCTGCTAGGATGTGTTGTGCAGGATTTTTCCATTAGAACCCTTAAAAGGAAATTGAAGGAATATTTCAATTTTCTTTCGGTTCAGGAAACTTTTTGGGGTAGGGCAAAAGGAAAGGCTTTTATATGCGCCGGAGGCTGCGACGATATAAATTTATTAAAATACATTCACAAACTTGAGGGCATAGAAATTTATGTAACAGGGGTTCTGTATTTTAGGGGTAACGAATATGCAAGAAAGTACAACCAGCTGTTTATTAATTATCTTAGGAGATTCAAGATAAAAGGGGTTGGAATTTCCCACTATATCAGTGAGTACTTTTCCCTTCTTAAGTTAAAACCCTTCT
>CAZCGS010000042.1:3142-6866 GCA_964498505.1 uncultured archaeon | reverse complement strand
AAATAAAATTTAGAAGGCAGATGGTAATAAAATGTTTAAGCTATGCCGGGTTGAGATTTCCTCTCCTTGTTTCTTCAAAGGATATTGAAACAATCCTTGATGTCGGGTGTGGGATAGGGAAAGATAGCATTCAGCTTGCATTGCTGGGATTTAAGGTAACCGGTCAGGACATAGATAAAAAGGCTATTGCAATAGCTAAAGCTATTGCAAAGTCCCTGGACGTGAAAATAAAATTTACGGCAAAGCCGCTATCCAAAATTAAAAAAAGGTTCGATTGTGTGAGAGGTTGTTTTGTCCTACCTTTCCTCAAGGATAACAAGGAAAGGATGGAATTAGTTAAAGAAATAGATAGGCTGTCGAAAAAGATGTTCCTAATCCAGTACCAGAAAGAGCTAATAACCAACTCGATAAAATTTTCAAAGAAGGATGCATCGCTACTTGCCTTAAAAATAGAAGATTATTGCAAGGGAAAGGGTTATAAATATTCAATATGGGAAGAAAGTTTGATAGTACTTAGGAATACTTGGGTAAAATTGCCTAGTATTTGCATTGCTGCTGAGAAAAAGTCTTAAGATGGCAAGAATAATATTTATTGTTGGAGGTCCTTACTCGGGGATTGGAAAGGGCTATCTTGCAGCAAGCATTGCAGCAATATTTAAAGCAGTTGGGAAAAAAGTTGGGATTCTGAAATATAACGGCTTTTTAAATTCCGGAATGCATGAGGTATTTCCTATAGATAGAAAACCTTCTTTTTACATAGAAGAGGAGGAAATTTTTGTAACAAAGGATGGAAAAGTTTGTGATACTGATATAGGCATATACGAGCGGTTTTTGAATAGGGAGTTGGATAAGGATGCGGAGCTTTCAGGAGGGAAAATTTTGGACAAACTCAGAGAATCGGCAAAAAATAATCCCCTTCCGGGAACGGTAATACAATTCAAACATTTTTCCGAGATATGGAAGAAGGAGGTATTAAAAAGGGCTTCCAAATACGAGGTGTTTGTGGTGGAGATTGGAGGTACAATAGGAGACCCGGAATTAGAATTCATATTGCCGGAAATAGGCTTCCTTCAAAGAAAGAATAAGGCTGAGGTAATCCTTTTGTCTTATGCTCCGATTGCCAGAAAGGATAGGGAGAAAACCAAATTTATAAGAAAAGATTATTCAGAGCTTATAAAAAGAGGTATTTTTCCAGATTTGGTAGTTTGTAGGAGCGAAAGAAAAATATCCAAGCTAACAAAAAGAATGCTGGCTTTTTATTTAAGCATGGACGAAAAGAAAATACTTTCCGATCCGGATGTTGGGTGCTTATACGAGCTTCCTTCCATAATTTACAGCCAAATTCCTTCATACTTCGGAAAGATTAAAACAGAGTATTTGGATAAACTAAGGGATGTGAGCAGAAAGGCAAAAGAATGCAAAAAAGGGGTAATTAAACTAATGGTGCTGGAAAAGGATGAAGGCTATGGCTCATATTTAAGTTTAAAGGAAGCTTTAAATTTGATATCTTCAGATTTCGGGTATAGGGTCGCTATTGAGGAATATAGAGGTAATTTGGATTATGCTGATAGCGTAATAATAAACGGAAGATTAAAAAATCCAAAGGAATTGCTGAAAAGGGCAATAGAGAAAAATTTGCCGATTCTCGGGATAGGAGATAATTGCGGAATAGCATTAAGCGACCTCGGCTATGCTGAGATAGAAGAGTTTCCGAGAATAGGAAGTCAGAAATTGGAATTAAATAAAAAAGGAAGGGAAATTTACAAAAGGGATAGCATCTTTCCGAGATTTTACAACAGAATAACAATTTCGGAAGTAAAAAGGAAAATTTCTATTCTTGGCAGAACAGAATATTCTATTGATTTAGTTGATATAGGAAGCACTATATTTTCTATATTTTGCATGTACCATCCGGAATATACCAACTACCCTTTTAAATTTGAAAATCTGCTGGTAGAATATTTGAGGAATTGCATAGGTTTGGGAAAAAGGATAAGTTATGTTTGTGTCAAAACTTCGGAAGGAATATTACTAATAAAAAGGAAGGGAGAAGATATATGGGAGTTTCCGGGAGGGAAAATAGAAAAAGGGGAATTACCTTTAGATACTGCGGTTAGAGAATTGAAGGAGGAAACGGGAATATCGGTAAATAAAAAAGAACTAAAATTTTTAGGAAGGAGCAGGGTTGTATACAAAGAAAATAAAGGGATAAGGGACAATTGGCTGTTTTGTGTTTCCCTTAACAAATTGCCAAAATTGAATCTTTCCGAGCATGAAGACTATTCTTTTGTAAAATTGGAAGAAATAAAGCAGGGCAAGGATATCGCTTTATCCGTAAAAAGCTTTTATGATTTACTTTTCAAAGCCTTCAAATAATTTTTTATGGTAGAGTACGAAGTTAGGTTTCAGGTGAATGAGAAAATAGAGCAAAACATAAAAACCTTAATTGCTAACGCTAAACTTGAGAAAATAAAGGATTATGAATTTATTGACTGGTATTTCAAAAAAGGCAGGGAGATAGTTAGGATAAGGGAATGGCTCTTGCCAAAGGAAAAAGTAGAGATAATAAGGACTAACTATTCCTTTTCTAAGGAAGGAAAGAAAGGAGATAAGATAAAGATTCCAGTAAGCTCCTTTGAAGAAGGTAAAAAAATGCTCAAAGATTACAAACCTTTTCTCGGAATCAAAAAGCTAAATGGCGAGCATTTTAGAGTGGGGGATAATGTCAGGATAGCCTTAGAAGATGTTTACATTATTAAAGAAGGAAAAGAGCAATATTTTGGGCGGCTCGGAGAGGTAGAAATAGAAGGTGAAGAAGGAATAGAGGAAATGCTTGACAAAACTTTAAAAAAGTTTGGAATTGAAGATTATTTAGGTAAGTCGTTGCTTGAGATTGTAGAAGATGAAGGTTCTTTTTTTGGGAACAGGGGAAGCTTTTGATGAGTCTAGGAACAATACCTCTATTCTCATCAACGAGAAGCTTCTTTTGGAATGTGGATATTCTGTACCCCAAATCCTTTGGAAAACTGGTCTTGATAAAAAGATAAAATACATTTTTGTTTCCCATTTCCATGCCGATCATGTCGGAGGCATTCCAATGCTTTTAATGAGGCTCAGGCAGGAAAAAAGGAATGAATCCCTTACCCTTATAGGAGGAAAGGGCTTCAGAAAAAGATTTCTGAAATTTTTCGACATGTGCTACAAAGGTTTCTTTGGAGATTTGCCGTTCAAAGTAAAATTTTTAGAAGTTTCTGCAGGAGACAGGAAAAGGATTTCTGAATATACTCTATCTTTTGAAAAAGGATATCATCTGAGAAAGCCTTTCTCCATAGAAAATCTTGCTATAAGGGTTTCCAGAAAAGGAAAAGTCCTTGTTTATTCAGGAGATACTTCCTATACTGAAAGACTTATAAATTTCTCAAGGAATTGTACCCTGCTTATCCACGAAGCATATTTGCCCCACAACTTTGAGTACCATAGGAAGTATCTTGCACATTGTTCTCCATTTGAAGCAGGGAAAATAGCGAAAGAAGCAAAAGCAAAGGCTTTAGCTTTGGTCCATATTCACCGAAGATTTGTAAAGGAAAAGGAAAGGATTTTGGAAGAAGTTAGAGAGGTTTACAAAGGCAAGGTTCTTATCCCGGAAGATGGGGACGAAGTTAAATTATGAAGCCCTAACAACCTTTTTTATTATTTCATTTAAATTGGCTGGGTATTGCTCCTT
>CAZCGS010000042.1:0-3042 GCA_964498505.1 uncultured archaeon | reverse complement strand
AAGCCCTAACAACCTTTTTTATTATTTCATTTAAATTGGCTGGGTATTGCTCCTTTTTCCCTTCCACGCTGAGGATTTTCGTACCTCCACATGTTTGCAACATAGTACCATTTTATCGGCTTTTTTAGGTTAGGGTTTGAGGCAACTATTCTTGCTATAGGGGTTGTCATGTCAAATCTCAAGCCGAGCCATCTTCCGCCTTTATCCTGAAATTTGTAAATATCCTTGACATTTTCCTCTCCCAAATTGGCTTTCTTTTCTAACAATTCCAAATATTCAAAAACAGGAGTGCATACTTCCTCATATCCGTACCTCTCGAATATCCTTCTGAATTTTTCAATAACCACTCTCCTCTTTTTCATCTCTTCTGGCAGATAATCCTTTGTACCCTTTGGAGTTTTCAATTCTTTCATTATTATCTTTTCCTGGAAAAATTATATAATGATTCCCTACCTTCGCTTCTATGTCAACCCTAAGAAAGATAAAGAATATGTTAAAAAGTATTTTCCAGTCTTTGAGGAAATGCTTGGGAAGAGAAGGTTTGAAGAGTTGGTAAAAAGGCAAAGGAAAATAGAAAGGAAGCTTTTGGAAAAAGAGATGGGAAAAATTGAAGGTAAATGGAAGAAAGTTGAAAAAAGATTTTTTGAGATAACAGCCAAAAAATTCGGAAGATGGAGGAGAAGGGTCTATTTTTGTCATCTATCCTCTACCTACATTTGCGGCGGAGGTTATGAGTATCCGACCATCATACTCTTTCCTTTTTCCGAGCATCTCAATCCCTTACATACAATAATGCATGAATTGCTGCATTTGCATGTGATAGAAGATGTTAGAAAGCTCTGCTTAAAACCCAAAAACTTTTTTGAGTTTGGTGAAATTGCGGTAGCATTTATGAGCAGAGAGATTTCTGAAGAATTCAAGCTACCAATTCTGTTTCCGACCAGCCGGATTGAAAGAAAGTTCAGGAAGATAGAAAAAAAGGTTGGATTAGAAAGAGAATGGAGCGAAAGGATTAAGCTAATAGAAAGTTTATTATGAAGTTGACTTTTTACATAAGTCTTAGGAAGGATTTGGAGGCTCTGAAGAAATTTAAGGAGATTGAAAAGGCTTTTTCTGGAAATCCTTACTACTTCTTTAGAGTTTTCAAGAACCTGAAAAATAAGTCGGAAGAAGAGATGCTCAAGTTTTTTGAAGAAAATAGGGAAGAAATTAAAAGAAGGCTGCTAAAAAGAAAGGAAAGAATAGAGAGCCTTTGGAAACCTATAGATTCGAAATTCTTTCGAGAAGTTGAAAGGATTACCGGATTTCCCTGGAAGTTTGAGTATTATAAGGTCCATATTTCTTCTGTCCTGCCAGGATGCTATGAAAAATATAGGAATAAAATTTCTGTATTTGCATTCTGGAGGAATGTTATCCCTGTAATAGCCGAAGAATTGATTCATTTGCATTATTGGGATACCTTGAGGGAAATCGGAATTTCTGAAAGAAGGAATAGGGAATTTCTCTGGAAGCTGTCTGAATGCATTCCGCCTTTAATTTGGGATGAGATGGATCTAGGGATAAAACTCAGAAAATATCCGAGTTGGAATTTTGTAATGAAGATTTTCAGAAAAATCAAACCAATCTGGGAAGAAAGAAAATCATACCGGGAATTTTTATTAAAGGTGATAAAAAATGAGGGTTGAGTTCTCGGTTGACATAAAAAGGTGCCTTAGGGAGATAAGGGACTTTGATAGGATTAGAAGGATTTATCAAGGCAATCCAAGATATTTTTTCAACCACTTTTCCAATTTAGAAGGCAAATCTACCGAAGAAATCATTGAATTTTTTGAAGATAATAGAGAGGAAATTGAGAGAAAATTGCTGAAAAGGAAAAGGGCGATAGAAAAAGCATGGAAGGAAATAGATAATCTGTTCTTCTCGGAGATAGAAAGGATTACAGGTCAGAAATGGAGGTTTAGAAGATATGAATGTCATCTGTGCTCAGTATGGGCCGGAGCCTATGATATTTACAAAAACAATATCTCCGTCTTTGGATTTTTTAGCAAGGCAGATTACCTTGCCACAATTGCAGAAGAATTGCTTCATCTCCACTTCTGGGAAATTTTGAAAAAATTCGGAATAAGGATGGAAGATAAGGATTGGGATAATTTTGAAGAAAATTTTTACTGGCAGCTCTCCGAATGTATTCCTTGTTTGATATTTTCCCATTCCGATGTTAGGCTAAAGCTAAAGTTTGGAAAATATCCAGAATGGGAAGAGCTGAAAGGGTTGTTCAAAAAGGTAAAACCGAAATGGGAAACCAGGAAGGGTTTTATGGATTTCCTGAAAAATGTTCTAAAGCCTTTGTAGCTCTCTTCAGAAAATCTGCAAAGCTCTTTCTTTTTTTCCAAAGAGGCAGCATTTTTCTTTCCAATTCCCTTATTTCATCTCCCCACCAGGAGGGAGCTAGCTTAAACCCAAGCTCCGGCAAAACAAAAGCAATAATCGCTTCAGAAAGCTTCCAATACTTTGAAAAGGTATTTTTATTTAGGGTAAAGCCCATCCTTTCCATACAACTCCAAAAATGGAGATGGAATAGCTCTTCCCCGATTGTATTTATGGTATCCTCTATCCTCTCATCAAATCCGAAGCATACTATTGAATTAATCTCGAGTAAGTACCTGCCCGCATCTATCGGAGAGAGATAGCATCTATATCTTTTAGCCTTCCATCCAAAGCCCGTCAATTCCTCAACCTTTTCAAAATAGGACTTTTCTATCCTTTTCCATTCTTTTTCAACTTTAGCCTTCCTTTTGATTAATCTTTTGAATAGCCTATCTTTTTCCTTTACAAAGAAATCCGCAATTTCTTCATTCGACAATTTCCTAAGCATAGGAAAGGATTTGAATAGATAGTTATCCAAACTGTAATATTTTTGGATTTCGGTTAGGATTTTCAGCAATCTCCTCTTTGAAGGATAGTCTATGCCGAAGATAACCAAAGGGGTTTTGCTGCCCATAAATTTTTAAAATCAGAAAAAGGATTATGAGCAAGATAAAG
>CAZCGS010000041.1:0-6987 GCA_964498505.1 uncultured archaeon | reverse complement strand
AAATTCCTTCCTAAGCCTTTCAAAAAACCTTTCCCTTGCCTCCCTATTTCTTTCCAGCTTTTTAATTGCGAGCTCAAAAACAAATTTGAGATAGTCTAAAGGGATTAAAAGCCTATCATCTTTTTTTACTGGCAAGGAAAGGGTTTGGGTTCCATTGATTTCAAGGATATATCTCTCCTCTTCAAAAACAAAAATTCCGGAATGTTTAAATCCAATTTCCAAAGCCACTTTCAAAATTTTCTGCACATTTGCCAAAGTTTTGCCTACCACATGCAGAATAAAAGGCTCCTGCTTCAGCCAGATTAACCCTTCCTTTATTTCTTCCAAAGCCTTTAAAAATTCCTCCCATTTTACTGGAGAATGCCATTTAGCTTTTATTTTATGGTCCTTCTTCTTTGCCCCGAACTCCTGCAAAAGCATAATTCTCCCTGCGCATGAGGAAGTTGTGTAAAGATTCGGCAAGGAATTCAAAAAATCCAAAAGCTCTATAATTTCCCTATCAACCTCTCCACTTTCCTTTGCCTTTTGGTATTTTTCCAAAGCCTTTTTCTTCTGAAGCTCAAATTTCATATTTAAATTTGAAATCGATGCAAAATCTAAAAACAAAAGGCGCATATTCTCCGCATCTAACGATTTTAATTATTTCAACCTCCTCGCCTATATTTTTAACAGCCTCCTCCTCACTTTTTGCAAAGGTATAGAAATGGATAATAGCATTTTCCTTTGAAGCCAGCTTTGCTAAATCCAAAAAGGAAGAAGCATCTTTGGGCAATGGCATTAAAATCCTATCAAATTTTCCGTATTTTTCAACAATCTCGGGCACCTTTTCCCTAACATCCCCCTCCACCGCAATCACTTTATCTCCAACCTTATTAAGCTCTATATTTTCCTTGAGGTAGGCAAAGGCATCCGGGTTAAGCTCTACAGCCACTACCAAAGAAGGCTTGGAATGCTTTGCTATGGCTATGGCAAAGCACCCTATTCCAGCAAACATCACCAGAACCTTTTCCCCTTCCCTAACCTGTTTAGCTATTCTGTACCTCTCATTCCCCAACCTGAAATTGAAATAGACCTTGTTTATATCAAGTTTGTACCTACAACCGTATTCCTTATGCATCGTTTCGGTCTTGTTCTCACCTAAAACATACTCATGCTTTGCAACCCTGAATTTTCCGGAAACCTCTCCCTTTTTCAAAAAAACCGATTTAATATGCTTATGGCTCTTTAAAATGCAGGATGCTATTTCCTTCTTTACCTCCTCATTTCCCATCAAGCTTTCAGGTAGTTTTATTATGGCTATATCTCCAACCTGGTCAAATGCTCTAGGTATTTCCTTTAGTACCTCCTCGCTTAGCCTTCCCTTTAACAACTGCTTCAGATTCATAAAATTTATAAAAAATTTTGTTTTACTTTGGTCTCAAGTCTACATATTCCTCAAAGGAAATTTCCTTCATCTTTCCCACCTCTTCATCGATTTTTGTAATATGGTCTCTATATCCGTCCAAAATTTTCAGAGAAAGGGTTGTTGAATTAGCTCCGCTTCCGTAACTTGTAAGAATCGCCCTTTCCCCTTCCAAATCCTTCTCATTCAAAGCTGATAGCAGGCAAGTGCCTATGGAAGCTGTGTAAGAGTTTCCTATATAGTTAGGCCATTTAACCCCTGGCTTTACCAAATTTTCATACACTTCCTTAAACTCTTTTTTCTCCCTAACCTTTTTGAGCACCTTGCTATTCATCTCCTTAAAGATTGCATGCAGGTTTTTGAAAGCTCCTTCTTCCTGAAGTTTTCTATATCTTGCTAAAGCTCTTCCTCCATCATTGCTGAAAAGCTCTGCAAACTCCGGATTAAACAGCTTGGAAAACTCTTCCTTAGCCTTAGAAAGATAGCTGTTTATCTCCTCTTCCAACCCTCCCTTCTCCTCTGCATAAAGTAAAGCAAAACCAAGCTCTACCATATATTCTGAAGGTCTGTGCCAGGCAATGATTCCATTCCCGGCATAGTCTATTAAAGATTCAATCCCGTTCTTTTTCTTAAATTCTCGCTGGGAATTTGAGGTAAAAAAGAGGTAGGAAAGCATACTCGCAATTCCATCAAAAACCGGCAAGTTTCCGTTCTCCTGAGGTCTTCCCCAATCAAAGACAAAATCACTCCTAGATCCTGAAAGTCCGTCCAAAACACCTACCTTCGGCTCCTTTCCTATTAAAAAGGCGCAGGCTGCCATTCCCTGGGTTTCCTCTCCTGCAGAATTTTCCTGATAAATAGACCTATCGCCCGCAACCACCAAAACATCCTCTCCCCTTTTTTCAGCCAGAGCTACACCCTGCTCAATTAGGGAAGGTAATGGGTTGCAGGCAGCTAAAGAGGTAGTGCTATTAACCCCGGTCAAATCTATTTCCCTCCTTTTTAACAAAGAGATTATCCTGTTCCCCAAGTTATCGCCTTTCCCCTTTATTTCTTCGCTAGTAACCATCAAATAGCCTACCTCCTTAGGATTTTCCTCAAACTCATCAAATAATCTTTCTATGCTTTTTGCCATTAAACTTTCCACACTTTCATTCTCGTTTGGAACCGCTTGCCCTTCTATCCCTAAATGCTCCAATTTTTTCCTCTCTATTCCCCTTCCCTTGGCAAATTCCTCTGCCGGCAAAAAGTAGGAAGGTAGGGAGCAGGAGATTGATTTTATTCCGGCCTTTTCCTTTTCGGACATTTCTTAACTTGCCCAAAACTTTTTTAAAATTTTCCGAACTTCAATTCAGCAATTGTCGAACCTAATTTCCAAGTCCTTGTATCCAACTATTTTCCCTCCCTCAACCCTTCCGAAGATTATCTCAGAGGCATTTACCTCTTTTTTAATTACCTCCTCCCATCTCTTTATCCAATCGCCCCCTTCTATCTTAACCCTTATCCTGTCTTTAATTTTCAGACCCAGCTCCTTCCTCATTGTTTGAATAGCCCTTATCAATTCCCTAACAGCCCTCTCCTCTTTAATCTCTTTTGTCTCTTCATCTTCAATTTCAACCAAGCCGGCTAAAAATTCCTTTCCCTTTCCTTTTGCTTTAAACTTTAAATCCTCCCTCTCCAAAACAAACCCTTCAACCTCTATCTTCTCCTTTCCGTAAACTTCCTTGGCATCGAGCCTAGAAACAATTTCCGCTATCCTTTTTGTATCCCTTCCGAATTTTTTCCCTATCCGCTCAAAATTCGGCTTTATCTCGAATTCTATTTTATCATCAAAGTAAAGCTCCTTCAAATTTGCAAGTCTTTTTATGATTTCTTCGTGCTTTTTCAGCTTTGACAAAACTTCCTTCGGAGCATAGATAACTCCCTTCTTAACAGGCCATCTAAGCCTTAAATTCTTTTCCTGTCTCCTTGAAAGAAAAGCGCTTACAGCATTTAAGCATAGCTCCATTTCCTTTTCAAGTTCTGAATCAATCCTATCCTTCTCCAAAGAAGGCCATTCCTCAAGATGGATAGAGGGCTTATCTCCGAAGCATTCCCTGTAAACCATTTCGGCGGTAAAAGGTACGATAGGAGCGAGCAAGAGTAAAAGCCTTCTTAACGCATAATCCATCACCCAGCTAACGGTTTTTTTATCCTCGGCGGATGCAAAAATCTCAAGTCTCTCTCTTGCCAACTTTACATAAATCCTGCTAAGGGTTTCGACCAAAAAATCAACCAACTTTTCTCCAGCCCGATGAAGCTCGAATTTTTCTAATGCTTCGGTTACCTTCTCTATCAAAGAATTTGTTTTTGAAAGGAGCCATAAATCTTCTTCCTTAAGGTTCAACTTTTCATCAAAGCCTAAATTTTCCTTGCAGTATTCCAAATAGAATTTTCCCAAATTTTCCAGGATGTTTAAAACTTTTGATAAAGCTTCAGCCTCTTTAAAACTGAATTTTTGGACTTCCCAAGGAGCGACATCCTTGCAATAATATAACCTGAGCAAGTCAGCGCCCAGACTTTCCCAAGCATCCTCTCCCCAAACAACATTGCCCAAACTCTTGCTCATCTTTTCTCCCTTCTCATCCAAAACCCATCCTATCATTCCTACTTTTTTATATGGAGCCTTTCCGAATAAGGCTATGGAGCAGATCATCAAAGAGTTGAACCATCCTCTTATTTGGTCTTGAGCCTCTATAACCAAAGCGCAAGGAAAGAGATAATCGAAAAGCTCTTTGTTTTTGAAAGGATAGCCTAAAGATGCCCAGGGAGCAATCCCGGAATCGAACCAAACATCCAAGGTATAAGGCTCCCTTTTCATTTTTCCGGAGCAAATTTTGCATTCAAATGTTATTGGGTCAACCTTATCCTTATGCAAATCCTCAAGCCTGCAATTGGCCCTTTTTTCAAGCTCCTCCTTGCTTCCGAAAACCTCTATTGCATTGCATTTCTCGCATCTCCAAATAGGCAAGGTTATTCCCCAGTATCTCTGCCTTGATAAAGCCCAATCCTCCAAATCCAAAGCCCAATTTATATATCTTTTCTTGGCGAATTCCGGAAGCCAACAAACTTTCTCAGCCTCCTCTATTATTTTATCCTTAATATCGGTAACCTTCAGAAACCATTGTTTGGTCTTTCTGAAGATTAAAGGGGTCTTGCACCTCCAGCACAAAGGATAGCTATGCCTTATTTTACTAGCATACAAAAGCAAACCTTTCTCATCCAAATATTTTATAATCTCCCTATCAGCATCTTTTACAAATTTGCCCTTCCAGAGTTCAACCTCCTCTGTATATCTACACTCATCGTCCAAAGGGGAAGGAGAAGGCAAATTATAATGCTTTCCCAACTCAAAATCCTCAGCTCCATGGCCAGGAGCTATGTGTACTAAACCAGTTCCAACATCCATGGTCACCAAATGCTCGAAAATGTTCTCTTCTTCGGCCATCTCTTTTTTAGCCAATACCTTGGCGGAAACCTTCCTTTTCAGCAAAGGTATGGACATTATTACCCTATGGGTCTCTTCATTCTCCTCCAACTCTTTTTGCAATTTACAATCTATTACCGGCTTGTATTTTATATCCGAAAGCTTCTCTCCTTCAAACCTTTCTAAAATTGTATACCTCAAACCGAGCTCGTCCAACAAAGAAAGCCTTTTTTCCGCAAGGATGTAAATTTCATCAGCAACCTTTGCCTTAACATAAATCTCTTTAGGGTGAGCGGCAATAGCAACATTAGCAGCTAAAGTCCAAGGCGTAGTTGTCCAAACCAATAGAAATTCCCTTTCCCTTCCCTTAATAGGAAATTTTATTATTATCGATGGGTCTTCAACCTCTTTATAACTATCCGTAACCTCATAGCCTGTCAATATAGTTTGACATCTCGGGCACCAGTATCCCGGCTTTTCTCCTTCAACCAGCAAACCCTTTTCAAAGTAGTTCTTTATGGTAAACCATGCGGAGTTTAAATAGGAAACATCGCAGGTTTTGTAAGGTTCATACCATCCCTTCCAAACCCCAAGTTTTTTGTACAAATCCATCCATCTCTCCATATTTTCGCAAGCAAATTCCCTGCATTTTTCCATAAATTTCTCAACCCCTACCCTCTCTATATCGGATTTTGAAGTTATTCCGAGTTCTTTTTCAACCTTAACCTCTATTGGTAAGCCGTGCATGTCAAATCCGGGAACATGGAAAACGCTGTAGCCCTGCATTCGCTTAAATTTAACAAATATATCCTTTGCAACTATGGTTTTTACATGGCCTACATGGGGCTTATCATTTGCATAAGGCGGACCATCTAAAAGGAAAAAAGGTTTTTTCCCAAAATCGATTTCTGCAAGTTTTTCTGGCAATTTGATAGATTCCCAATATTCTAATACCTCCCCCTCCTTCTTTCTTCTATCGGACAATGGGACAGGTTTCTCCATTCATAAAATTAAGTGAAAAAATTTAATTAAATAATCTTCACTCCATCCCTTAGGATTTCCTCAATCAATGGGTCTCTTTCTTTCTTTAATTCCTGGAATTCCTTCTCCTCAAATATATGAATTTGAATGTTCTCGGGAAGCTTTGAGATTTCCTTTAGTTTTCTTCTATCCTTTTTCTCAACTATTAAGCAAATGTCAAAATCGCTTTCCTGCGAGGCAATTCCCTTTACCTGACTTCCGAATAAAATTATGCTTTTGGGTTTTATTCTTTCCAACCTTGAGACTATTTTGGCTAGATAGATAACTTTGGAAGGGGAAAGACCCTTCAGGTTTTCCCTTTCTATTTCAAAAAGCTCCAAAATCTTTTTTGCAAATTCGTTCGCCATATTTAGCCAGTATATATCCTTCTTCCCTACCTTTTTCTTTTTTATTATTCCGTAGGTTTCGAGCTCTTTTAAGGAATTTGAAAGCGCTAAGTTCCCGGCTTTGGTTAAAGCCTTTATTTCGTTCCTTGTTACCCCTTTTCCAGGAGCTTCTGAAAGGATTCTCAAAATCTTCCAGGCAGTTTTATTGCCAAGGAAGTTTTCTAACATAGTTCCAGCACCTTTTCAATAAAAGGTTTGACAATTTTTTTGCAAAATCCTTAAGTTCGATTTATCCATAAATATGTATATAAGGAGGTTATATTTATATATTTATACACAAAAATGGTCATTTTCGGTCATTTTTTGGACAGGAGTAAAGGAAGAACCAAAAAGATTTGTAAATCGCTGGGGCTGGGATTTTCAAAATCTCGGGCAAAAAATGGGGGATTGGAAAGGGGGCAAAGCCCCATTGTGGTGAGGAAGGGGTAATCAAAGGGTAAGGCAAAAATCTTAGCTAGCCTGCTTTCAGCAGGCGTGATATAATTCTTGCCTTACCCTTTGTAGGGGCGGGTGCGGCGCCCCTATTTGAACCCAGGCGTGCTTTCGCACACAGGCTCTCCAGGCCTGCGCCTTAGACCTGGCTCGGCCACCCCAGCATGATAATATTAAGGCCTAAGTTTTTTAATTATGGAAAAGATTTGTGTTACAGGCGGAGCAGGCTTTATAGGGAGCAATTTGGTTGATAGACTGAT
>CAZCGS010000040.1:1201-7045 GCA_964498505.1 uncultured archaeon | reverse complement strand
AAACCTTCAGCTCAACCCCTGCAAAACTCTTGCTTATCCTCTCGCTCCAAAAATAAGGTAACCTATTCCTTATCAACCCTTCGAACCAATCGCTGTACACATAGGTATATCTATTCTTATTCTTTCTTATCCTTCTAAATATTGGTTTTACCTTTTTGTAAAGCTGCTGGATTTCCCTCCTCTCAAACTTTTCCTGAAGCAAGCCGGGCTCCTTCATCATAATAACATCGGCAAGCCTTAAAATGTTAATATCTATGATGGCGGAACTTTGAGTTACAAAGATCAAAGTCAAATTCTTGTGCCTTGCGATAGCCATAATTTTTGTAATCAATCTGTTAAGCTCTTTTGAACTCTCCCTTGCGGAAAAGCTTAAGGCCGCCTCATCTATAAGTACAGCTGAATCATTTTTTAATTTGCTTAAATCGTTTTCCTTTTTTATCCATTTGGGTAATCCTGCTTCAACCCCTATAACATAAATGTTGCTTTTGGAATTCTTAAGGAACTCAAGGATGGAAAAGCCTAAAGCTGTTTTTCCTGAGCCCCTCCTTCCGGTTATAATTACGATCAAACTCTGCTTCTTTAATGCCTCTAAGAATTCCTCAAAGTCTCCTTTATCCCCTTCCTCCAAATAAAAAATCGGCGTCTCCTCTTTAATTACCTTCTTCCTCCCTCTCTTTTTAATCCAAAAGAAAAGCTTTTCCATCATTTTATTTCGAAGAACTTTCTTATCATTGGATTCATCTCCTCCAAATATCTTGTTGCAAGATTCTCGTAGAAATTGTAGATGATCATTACCGTTAGTAAAATGCCTGTACCGGTTCCCAAAGCACCTATGAAATCTGCTAAGGCAGCTAAAGCTCCTACAGCCGCTCCTCCCAAAACAGCCAAAGGCGTAATATATCTATCCAAGACCTTTTCCAAAATTCTAGGATCCCTCCTAAAGCCGGGAACCTGCATTCCGATGGATTCTATTTGTCTGGCAACGCTTTTGGCGTCCATTCCTGAAGTATTAACCCAAAATATTGAAAAAACGGTTGAAAGCAATATCATCGCTAGAGAATAGCATAGCCCCCTGATTATCATATCAGAAGTTGCGGCACCGAAGAGGATGCTCGTTAAAAGGTTGTGAGGTGGGGAAAGAAGGTGGGCCAAACCTGAAATTGCCTGCCCGGACTCATCGAACTCTCCGAATAAAGGAATTCCCCTGCTGTACAACATAGCACCCCACATGTGCAGATTTGCAAGTAAGGCTGCGGCAAAAATTACCGGAATGTTGGAAGTATAGAAGAAGTTTAAGGGCCATCTCCTTCCGAAACCCTTAAAGCTTGCAAATGCTAAAGGAATTTCAACTTTTATACCGTTAGCGTAAACAACCAGCAAAAATACCAAAATGGTTGAGAGGATAGGGATTAAGGCTTGGACTGCGAGCTGTAAATTTCCGGTGGTTAAAGCAAAGAGTAATCTGGGTATTTCTCCGGCCGGCATTTGGTTTACCGAATACCATGAAAACAATCTTATGAAAATTGCCTGGGAGATGCCGGCAGCGATGAAAAGGGATACCCCGCTACCTATACCCCATTTCGATATAAGCTCATCCAAAAAAAGGATTATTATACCTCCTATTGCTAGCTGGAAGATTAACAATAAAGCTAAATGGGGTGATTTGGGAGTTAGGGCTCCTGACAAAACCCAAGCGGCAGCCTCAAAGAAACAGAAAAAGAAGGCAAGCAATTTTTGCACTCCTATAAATCTCGCCCTTCCTTCAATAGAATTTAAATCCCAGGAAATAATGCCTGAACCTACCAATAACTGAAGAATAATGGAAGCCATTACTATAGGTCCTATACCCAAGGTTGCGAGAGTTCCTATTTTTGAGCCTAAAATCATCTGGATAGCTTGTAACCTTTCAAAGATAGCAGGAGCCGTTCCTGCAACCGGAATCTGACCCATCAGGAGAAAAATTAATAATCCGATAAAGGTCCACATCAGTCTTTTGTTAAAGGGAACCACGACCTTCGGCTCTTTAACTCCGGGTAATGTGCTTAAAATACCGTCAATATTCATCATTTTAATTTAGAAGAAATTTTTAAAAACCTGGAAAAATAGAAATAACAAATAGGGTTACAAAAGATGAGACGAAAATTCCCGCTATTAATTGGGCTAGAGTATGGGAATTATTTTTCAACCTAGACCATATCGCTGGCACCAACAAAAGGTAAAGGAGGGAATAGCCGTACCCAAAGAAATATACCAAAAAAGTTACCGGCCCGGAAATAGCTGAAGTATGAACGCTGATCTTCCATCTTGTATTTATCATAAAAATCGAAAATGTAACTGCAAGGTAGCACAAAGATAGCAGTTTTAGATAGTATATATTCAAATAGCTGAAGATGAGAAAGGAGAGAAGGAAGCACAGCATTGCAATGATAAAGAAAAAAGGCCTTTTTTCCTTGTCTTCTACAAAAATGTCTTTTTTGGAGAAAATAAGGACTGGTAATATAGGAAGAACGCTTATGAAAAGAAGGCTCAATCCAAAGGACAAAAGAAAATTTTTGGTATGCAGAGAAACTATCATTAAAAACAGAAAGGAAACAAAGGGATGGGACAAAAATAGGGATACCCTCCTTGCCAGCATAAAAAATTTTAACAAAATATTTAATGGAGAATTTTAAGGAAATAGCTAAAAAATGGCAGAAAGAATGGGAAGAGGCGAAGGTTTTCGAGCCAGAGGTGGATGAAAATAAATCAAAATTCTTCCTTACCGTTGCCTACCCTTACATTAATGCACTGCTGCATTTGGGGCACTGTCTTACCTATACAAGACCCGAAATCCTTGCGAGATTTAAAAGGATGTTAAACTATAATGTGCTTTGGCCTCAGGGATGGCACGCCACAGGAGCTCCAATAGTAGGGGCCGCCCTAAAAGTAAGGGAAAAAGATGAAAAACAAATAAAAATTTTGAAGGAGTGCGGAATAGAAGAAAAGGATATTCCGAAATTTGAAAATCCGGAATATTGGGTATTTTATTTTTCTGCCAAGGCAAGGGAGGCATTTAAAAAGTTGGGATTCAGTGTTGATTGGAGGAGGGAATTCTTCACAACATATTTAAATAAGGGATATTCCAAGTTTATAGAATGGCAGTACCGAAAATTGAAGGAGAAAGGGTTTATAGTAAAGGGAAAGCACCCTGTAGTTTGGGACCCAAAGGTTGGGAAGGTTATAGGGGATCATGATAGACCAGATGAATTTGCCGGAATTCAGCCTCAAGAAACTGTGCTGATAAAATTTAGGGATGGCGAAGGAAGAATATATCCTTGCTCAACCTTTAGGCCGGAAACGGTTTACGGAGTAACAAACCTTTGGGTAAATCCGGCCGGTATTTATGTGGAAGCTAAGGTAGATGGCGAAAGATGGGTGGTTTCTAAGGAGGTTGTTGAGGAAATAAGGGATCAGGAGCACGAGGTTGAAATTTTAAAAGAGGTTGAAGGAAAGGAATTGTTAGGAAAAGAAGTTACAAATCCGGTAACGAAGGAAAAAATTTTAATTCTTCCCGCAAAATGGGTTGATGTAGAAATAGGAACAGGCTTGGTGATGAGCGTTCCGGCTCACGCGCCATGGGATTGGATGGGTTTGGAAGAATTGAAAAAAGATGAAACCTGGAAGAGCGTTGCGGAAAAAATAGAGCCTAAAAGTTTGATAAGGGTTGAGGGATTTTCTGCCTATCCTGCAAAGGACATAATAGAAAAACTGAATATAAAATCCAGCAAGGATAAAGAGCTGCTGGAAAAGGCTACAAAGGAGATATATTCAAAGGAATTTTACAACGGAGTTTTGAAGGAAATGTACGGAAAATATCAAGGCAGAAAAGTTTCGGAAGTTAAGGAAGAGCTGGTAAAGGAATTTATTGAGCAAGGAATAGGGATAAGGCATTATATTTTGCCTAAAAGGTTTCAAAGCAGATACGGAGGGAAGGTGCATGTAAAGATTGTTAGTGATCAATGGTTTTTGAAGTATAGTGATAAAAAATGGAAGGAGCTTGCCCATGAATGCATAGATCAAATGACATTTTATCCTCCGGAGTTAAAACAAGTATTCCATCAGGGAATTGATTGGTTAAAAGATTGGGCATGCACCCATAAAGGAGAGCTGGGAACTTTTTTACCTTGGGATAGGGAATGGACTATAGAATCCCTATCGGATTCAACAATCTACATGGCTTATTACATCGTTGCCAAATACCTACAGCATTCCGAAAAATACGGAATAGACATTGAAAAGATAGACGATGCCTTTTTCGATTATGTTTTTTTGGGAGAGGGGGATGAAAAGGAGATAAGTAAAAAATTGGAGATAGAGGAAGGGCTGCTTAAGGAGATAAGGAAAGAATTTGAATACTGGTATCCTTTGGATATAAGGCTGTCTGCAAAGGATTTGATAAATAATCACCTTCTTTTCTTCATCCTTCATCATGTTGCAATCTTTCCGAAAGAGTACTGGCCGAGAAGCATTGCAATAAACGGACATGTTTTAATTGACGGAAAAAAGATGTCGAAATCAAAGGGAAACTTTATAACCATATTAGATTTGGTTGAAAGGGAATCCCCAGATATTGTAAGATTTTTGTGCGCTTATTCTTCGGATTCCTCCTTAGACGATGCAAATATGGAAATAAGCAAATTAGAAGAAATCAAAAGGGATTTGGCAGATTTTTACAGGTTTGCAGAAAGTAATTACAACAAAGGGAGGGATAATAAAAGGCTGATAGACGAATGGTTTTCCCAGGTTATAGATAAAAAGATTTCTGAAGCCGAAGAGCTGTACAATAGTTTATCCTATAGAACTTTAGTGATAAGATGCTTCTATGAGTTCAGAAATTTGCTGAAAAAATATCTGCAGATAACTTCCAACCTGCCAAACAAAGAGGTTATTAATAGATACATATTAGCCCAAACTTTAATTTTGTATCCTATTGTTCCCCACCTCTGCTCGGAGATTTTGGAGAGGATAGAGGGAAGGGACTTTGCCTTAAACCCAAAATGGCCGGAAAGGGGGGAAATAAGGACAGATGTTTTAAAATACGAAGCTTTTATAGAAAGGGTAAAGGAGGATATAAGTGATATCCTCAAAATTTTGGGCAAATCTTCTGCCGAGGAAATAAAAATAATTGTCTCTGGAGATTGGAAATTTGGGGTTTTTAAAAGGGCTAAGGAGCTAATGGAAAAGAAGGTAGATTTTAGGGAGCTCGTTTCGGAGTTGATAAAGGAGAATAGGGAAAAAGCAAAGGAAATTCCTAAGCTCGGGCAGAAAATAATAAAGGATCCGAAACTTTTGGAGTTTCTGTTTACCCAAAGTTTGGAGTTGAAATTGTTAGAGGAGGCAAGGGAATATTTGGAAAAGGAATTCGGGTCTAAGATAAGGGTTGAAAGGGAGGAAGAAAGCAAAGAAAAGAAGGCTTCTCAAGCATTGCCGGGAAAGCCCGCGATAGTGGTTATTTAAATATTTTTCCTTAATTCTATCTATGGCTGAAGAAGAGGCTAACGATAAGGTTATATATGAGTTGGTCGATGAAGTTAGGAAAACCGGAGTTGTAAAAAGGGGGATAAATGAAACTACTAAGGCTATTGAAAGGGGGAAGGCAAAGTTCGTTGTTATAGCCAAAGATGTCGACCCAAAGGAGATTGTTATGCACTTGCCCGTATTATGCAAGGAGAAGCAGGTTCCCTATGCCTATGTATCTTCCAAGCATGAGTTGGGAAGGAGGGCCGGAATAGAGGTTGCGGCATCCTCAATTGCCATAATAGATTTCGGCGATTATGAGGAGGAAGCTAAGAAAATAATAGAGAA
>CAZCGS010000040.1:0-1101 GCA_964498505.1 uncultured archaeon | reverse complement strand
TTTAAAAACTAGAATTATGGTCAAAATACGAAAAATTAGAGAAGAAGATTTGCCTTCAATGGTAAAAATATGGAATCAGCATTATAAAGTTCTTACTTCAACTGAGAAAAAGCATACTTTAGCCTCATTAGAAAAATGGTATAGAACAAGAAAGAAAGGAAAACACGAATATTTTGGGTTATTTGATGGTAACTGCCTAAAAGCATTTATGATTCTAAAATATAAAAAACGAGAGTTATATATTAAGATGATAGCAGTTGATAAAAAAGAAATTGCCAAAGGCTATGGAAAAAAATTAATTAAATTTGCAATAAAAGAAGCTAAAGAAAAAGATGTACTTTGTGAAGTAAAAATCGGCAATATTCGTGCAATTAATTTCTTCTTAAAACAAGGATTTAGAATATTAAAATATAATCCAAAAATGAAAGAGTATATCCTAAAATATGTAGTTTGAATACATACTTTATTTTCTTTGGGGCGGCCGGGATTTTCATGTCGATGCCAGAAGTATAAAGAGGTTGAAGAAGTTATAAAAGACGCCTAAGAGGAAAGAACCTTACCCTGCTTTTTTAAAAGGAAGAAAGTTAGGTGGTTTGGATAGGTGGACGAAAACCTTCCTAACAAGGGTGCAGGAAAGTTAGGGGAATTGGAAAGGGGGCGAAGCCCCCTTCCCTGGTTGCAGGAGGTGCAGGAACCCGCTGGTGGTTCCGCTTTGAACCCAGGGTCTCCGCCTTGCGAGGGCGGCGTTTTACCAGGCTAAACTACGGGCCCTTAATTAATATTTTTGCTCAGACTTAAATTTTATGCTTGTAAAAACCCCTTTCGGAATTTACAATACAGAAAAGAAAAAGTTTGAAAAACTGTTCGATAGCAATGCAAAAAAGGCTGCAAAACTTTTTTTGGAGGAAGAAAAATATCAAGCTAACTCCTTTGATGAAGACTTAAGGGATATCTTTCCGTTTAAAGACAAAGAATTCTCAAGCTGGCTAACCCAATTCGGAATATCCCTAACAAAACTTAAGTTAAAAAACAAAGATAGGGAGGAAGCATTTTTTATTCAAACCGTTAGAGGCTATCAAGAAATGGTGGAGCAGATAAATA
>CAZCGS010000039.1:0-7875 GCA_964498505.1 uncultured archaeon | reverse complement strand
GAAAGTGTTGCTGAGCACAGTTTGAGAGCAGCCCAAATAGCATTTGTTCTGGCAAAGCTTGAAGGCTATGAGAATCCTTTTGAGGTTTGTACTTTAACTGTTTTTCATGAGCTCGAGGAATGCAGGATAGGAGACCTTCATAAGGTTGCAAAAGGATATATAAAAACAGAGGATGAAAAGGCTGTGAAGGAGCAGGTTGAAAGGCTAGGGAAGATAGGGAAGGAAATTTTTAGATTGTGGAAGCAGGTTAAAAATCCAAATACAAAAGCCGGAGTGATTGCAAGAGATGCTGACTTGCTTGAGATGATAGCTACAGCAAAGGAATTGATGGATAAAGGTCTCAAGGATGCAAAAGATTGGATAGAAAGAGCGAGAAAGGAATTGAAGACGGAATCAGCCAGAAGGTTGCTGGAAGGTCTGGAAAGTTCTGATTCAAATGAGTGGTGGATTACTCTAAAGAAATTTTTAGGAAATCCTCGGCTATGATTACTTTATCTCCTTTTTCCCCTAAACTTTTCAGAATCCTTTCAAGCTCTTTTTTGCTTGTATATTTTCTGCTGATGTGGGTAAGGACTAACTTTTTGCAAATATCCTTAAATTTCAAAACATCCTCTACGCAGGAATGCATTTTTTCCTTCACATCCTCCTTCTTAAAATAAGTGCAATCATGGATTAGCAAATCGCTGTTTTCGGCAAATTCCCTGAATTCTTCAAAAAACTCGGTATCTCCGGAATAAGCAACCTTTTTTCCCTTTATTACCCTGCTTACCTCCTCAAGTTTTATCCTTCTTCCCCCTTTTTCCACCTCTCCCTTTTCCTTTAAAATTCTGCACAGCCTGCCATAAATCCTGAATTTCTTCAATTTTTCCTTATCCAACTTTATCCTGTCCTTCTCAACAAAAGCATAGGCTTGGGTAGGTATGGTATGCCTAACAGGATAGGTAAAAACCTGGAATTCCTCCTCCTCCAAAATTTTTTTTATCCCTCTGCTCCTCGAACTTACAAATCTAACTTCAAATTTGGGCCTATAAAAATCAAGGACCATTTTTCCGAATTTTTCTGCTTGCGGGGCAAAGATGATTAAAGGTTTCTCCCTATCCTCTAAATTCATCGAATTTATTAAGCCAAAGATGCCTATACAATGATCTGCATGCCAGTGGGTTATAAAAACATAATCTATTGCCATAAAATTGAGGTTGGCAAAGGTCATTTGTCTTTGGGTACCTTCTCCGCAATCGAAAAGAAGATTGTATTCCTTTTCCCCAATGTATTTTAGATGGATTGCTGAATGATTCCTTTCTTTGGTTGGGATGGTTGTTCCCGTACCTAAGAAAGTTACCTCTATCTTTGTCATAATAATAAAAAAATCAAAAAATTATTCCTCCTCTATGGAGATGCATTGGACTGGGCAAGCTTCCATAGCTTCTTTGTTGCACCCTATTTCTTCTACCTTTTGGTTTTTAGGTCTTGCCTTTCCGTCTTCTCCTATCTCCCAGTTATCGCTGCAAACCGCAACGCACGCTCCGCATCCCACGCACTTTTCATGGTCCTGCTTTATTATGTAGGGCATAAATTAAATTTTTAAAAATATTTTTAATTTTGTTATGGCACTTTCATTTGAATTTTTGGAAGTGATGTATTTTATTCCGACGCTCTTCGGAATGGGAGGCGGAATCCTTGTAGGTTTGTATATCTATGGCTTATTAGGCGGTTTAATTGGCATTCTCTTGTATAAAAGAAAAATTTTAAAGCTTCCGAATTATAAAATAAGCGCATTTGCTGGTTATCTGATATTTATTTTCTTCCTATTTATTTTGCCAGCGCTACTCACAGCTTCCTTTTCCAGTGCAGCATTTACCTTATCTTCCCTATCGTTGTTCCACATAATAGTTATTCTGATTTTCCTCACTCTTTTTGAGAAAAAGAAAGTAATTAAAAGCCTGTATTGGTCGTTCGTTCTTTCCTATTTACTTGCTTGCTTTGCCTTCAGCATATTTGGACTATCTTACCTCTCTTGGGGTATTTCGGGATCGGTCATCCCATAATATAATAGAAAAACAAAATAATCAAAAAAGAAAAATCAAAAATCAGACAATTTCAATATTGTCATCCTTAAAGCCTTCAGCTGCAAGCAATTTCTTTATTTTATTCCGATGGTCGCCCTGCAATAAAATTTTTCCGTCCTTAAAGCTGCCTCCGCATGCCAAGGCGTGCTTCAGTTTTTTTGTTAGGGATTTTAAATCAACCTGGCTCTCGTCTATTCCTGATATTACGGTAACCTTTTTCCTGTACCTTCCCTCCTCTACGCTCACCGTTATTTTCTGCTCCTTTATGGCTGCCAGCTGGCAGGTGCAAATTTCCTTAGGCAATCCGCAAACAGGACAGATTTCTCCCATTATTCCCTACCGAAAATTGTATATATTCTGGCGATGGTTCTCCTTAACTCCCTAATTCTACCAGGATTTTTAACAGCACCTCCGATCCTTGCCTGAGCTCTCTCCTTCATCAATTCCAATTTTATTTCCCTTAGCCTTTTCATCGCCTCTTCCCTGGAAAGGTTCTTTATTTCCTTTGCCCTCAAAACCGCCATAATAGATTTTGAAAAAATATTTAAAAATTGTTTTGAAGCTATAGGTATGGTGCTTTACTTTTTTATAGGGTCTAAAGGTGCCGTACTTTGTGATCGAGAAATGGAGACGGAAGTTGAATGGATAAGCGAAACAGTAAAATATTATCACAATTTTAAGGCACCTTTGATTTCTCTATTTCCAAACAAAAAAGTTCTGGTTTATTTTGAGGAGCCGCTTCACTATTGGGTCCTTCCTGACCTAGAAAAACTAACAGAAAAAGCAAAGGAAAATATCAGGAAATATTTGTCAAGAATAGAGGAAGCTGCAAATTGCGGGATGGTAAAGATTTACATTGATAAAGACTTAGAATATCTTGACTCTAACCGGGTGAAAATAAATAATCCGAAAGAGATCAAGGTTGAAGAGTTAAAGAGGCTTTTCTGATTATTTTTTGGATTTACCTTTGCTCCTTTTTCCTTTGGAGCTTTCTATATACCTTCCCAAAAGGGTTACGAATTTTTTAACATAGGCTCTTGTTAGCTCTATGTCGCGCTCCGGTATTTTATCTATATTTTCTGTCTCGGAGAGCTTTTTCATCTCGATTACCCTTTTAAAAGTCTCTAAATAGCTCGGAGGAAGAATATTTTTGTCTACTAACTCTTCTTTAATTGCCTTAGGTAAATCTTTAGGATTTGGAGGTAGTTTCCCCATGTTTTTAAGGGCTATAACCGTTGATTTTAATAAAACTTCATAATTCCTATCTATAATATCCTTCTTCTTCTTAACCCTCAAAGTCCTCAAAATTTTATCCATCTGCTCAAAGTATTCTTCCGCCTTTTTTATCCATTCATCTACCTCAGCTCCCGTTATTTCCTTAATCTCTCCGTGCTCAACCTTTTTCCTAATAGCAATTACATCCTGAAGCATCTTATAATATTTTTCATCAAGCAATCCGGTATCAACCAAATATTCCTTAACCGCATTCGGAGCGTTTTTAGGGTCGGGTACAGGTTTTCCCAAGTACATTAAAACCGCTTGGGAAGAATTGAGCATTGCATAGTAGCAATCCTCTATAACCTGGTAAAGCTTGACTTTTTTTGCCCGACTCAATTTTTGAGGGGCTGAAGCCATCAAAAGCTCGACCGCCTCTAAAGTTGCGGGCAACTTTCCCCTTTCCAGCAATTTTCTCATAGGTATGAAAAATCCCTCATCGTACAAAGCCCATCCGTCTCTTAAAATGGTGTGGAGCAAGGGATGCCCTATCCTCACCATATCCCAGAATTCCGTAATGGTCCAGGGCGGTTGCAAATGCAGCCTTTTGTCTATCTTCTTTGCTATTTCATCCATCTCATCCCACAACCTATTTTTAAAGTTTTCGGTAATCCTCATCTTTGTATCGTCTAAAAGAACCAAAACATCCAGATCGCTCTGCTCCGTAAAATCATCCCTCAAATAGGAGCCGAAGATGAATACAGTTTTGATCAATCCTTTATATTTCCTCAAAATTCTGTCCTTAAATTTTTCGGCCGCCTTAAAAACTTCTTTCCTTAATTTTTCCCTTTCCTTTTTCGTCAGCTTTTTCTTCTTGGTTTTTTCCTTCTTCTTAGGCATAATTAGTTTTGAAGAAAATTATTTATTTTTAACTTTGCTTAACCATAGTTTCAAAATCGAAGCATTCTGGAGCCAGGTATTTATTAAATCGAATAAAAGGGCTATTGCCAAAACGCTAGCAAGCTGACCGAAAATAGAGTTGTATCCTGCAACTACAATCATTGAAAGTAAAGCTGTTAGAGAAGTTAGGGACATCATAATTCCGGTCTTTGCGGCTCCTTTTATCTTGCCTTCCAAATCCCCCTCGTCCCGCTTTTTTAAAAGCCTGGTAGTTAGCAGGATATCGGTATCGACGCTATATCCAAGAACCATCATCAGGGCTACCAAAGTTACGGAAGAAAGGGGAATTCCCAAAATATTCATCATTGCCATAGTTTCTAAAATGTCGCAGGTAGCGGCAAGAATAACTGCAAAAGAAGGCACTATTTCCCTAAACAAAAGGAAGACAACAAACGACATTAAAAAGAAGGCAAGGAGAATTCCGAAGCTAGCCTGGGTTAGAAAACCTTTTGCTATCTCTGGAGAAACAACATATCTCGAAACTACTGAGGTTGAATTTTTGTCAAGAAGAGAATAAAGTTTTTCCTCATCTTCCTCAAAAGGAAGCTGCACAACCAACTTTCCTTTAAATCCGAAGGTAGAGGTTGTAACCGAAGCGTCCTTAAAGTTTGATTCTATTTCTTGTTTTAGCTTGGAGACATCGCCGGAAGTTTCAAGCTCTATTACCTTCCCTCCTTTAAAGTCAATCCCTTTTTTGATGAATTCTCCGGTAGAAATTTTGAAGTAAAAAAGGACAAAAAGGCTAAAGCAGAATACCAAAACAGAAATGGTTAGGGCAACTCTCGGATTCATAAAAAATTTTATGTAAATATTTAATATGGATTTGGCAAAAAAATATGAACCGAAAAGGCTAGCGGAATTTGTAGGAAATAAAAATGCTGTCGAAACCGTTATTAAAAATTTGGGTAAAAAGCCCCTCCTTCTGTTCGGTCCTCCAGGAGTAGGAAAATCGAGCTTGTGCAGGGTAATAGCTAAAGAATTTAATTACGAACTTTATGAGCTTAATGCGAGCGATAGAAGGGATATGGAAAGTTTGGAAAAAACGGTTATGCTGAGTGCTTCCCAGCAAAGCCTTTTCGGAAAGAAAAAGCTTATAGTCATAGATGAGGTCGATGGATTATCGGGTAAAAATGATTTCGGCGCAATCTCAAAGCTGACTGAATTAATAAAGGTTTGCAGGTATCCCCTCGTATTTATAGCACAGGACGCCTACGACCCAAAGCTAAGGGTGCTAAGGGAAAAGTGCTTAGTTATTCCTTTTGCCAAAATACCCTATACCTCGATTTTGAAAAGATTGAAGGAGATTTGCGAGAGGGAGGGTTTGAAATATGATGAAAGGGTTTTAAAGACGATAGCGCAGAGAAGCAATGGAGATTTAAGGGCTGCTATCATGGATTTGGAATCGCTTATCCAAGGCAACTCTTTGCTGAAAACTACGGAAAGTTTGGGATACAGAGATGTTGAAAAAAATGTTTTTGACAGCCTTAGAATTTTGCTGAAAACAAAAAGGGTTGATGTAGCAAAGGGAATTTTAGATAGTATTGATATGCTACCTCAGGATTTTTTCTGGTGGGTGGAAGAAAATGTTATTAGGGAATATTCAAATCCTAAGGATAGGGCTAAAGCCTTGGAAATATTAAGTAAGGCGGATATGGTGCAGAGATGGATAACAAAAAGGCAGGCATGGAATCTTTTAAGGTTCTTCTCTGATTTAATAACGGTAAACATAGCGCTGGCGAAGGAAGAAAAGTACGGTGGTTTTACAAAATACGCCTTTCCTTCTTTTCTCAGAAAGATGAGCATAGCCAAGTCGGCTAGACAAAAAAGGGATTTCATATGCGAAACCCTCGGAAAGGAAATGCACGCAAGCAAGAGGACAGTAAAGCAGCAATTACCTTATTTAGAATTTTTTATAGACCTAAACAATATTTAAAATTTAGTGGAAAATAATATGATGAAACTGACGAGATATGAAAAGGCAAAGATAATAGGGATAAGGGCCCTGCAATTGTATTACGGTGCTCCTCCGTTGATAAAAACCAAATTTAAAGACCCTATGAAAATAGCTGAGGAGGAGATGGAGAAAGGTGTTTTACCAATAGAGGTAATAAGGGAATCCTAACTATGATGGAAATTTTAGATTTAATACCGCTGAGCAAGGTACTGCCGGAAATTGTAGAGGGATTAAAGGAAGAACTTAAAAATTTCGGGTTCGGAGTAAGGATTTATAACCAAACCTCCCTGCCCAAGGCTAGCTTTAATGTATTTAGAAAGCAGTACAATAGTGAGAGCATCCTTAATTTTCTATCCCAATTCCAGGGAAAAATTTTAGGAGTAACAAACGAAGATTTGTACAATGATAAACTGAGCTTTGTGTTCGGAGATTTTGATTTGAATGGAAATGTTGTGGTTAGCTATTACAGGCTTAGGCCAGAATATTACCAGCAAAGCCCCAGCCTCGAAAAAACCATAGAACGGTTGGTCAAGGTATGCCTTTATTTTCTTGGGAGGAGCATGGGGCTTGAAAAATGCAAAAATAGGTCTTGTATAATGTACGAGGTGGAGAGTGTTTTAGAAATTGATCATAAAGGGACAAGTTTGTGCAATGAGTGTAAGATAAAGGCCAGTGTGAAGGGGATTAAAGGTTGGTAGTTTCTAATAAATAAGCTGGATTTCCTTTACATGTCCTGGTTTTCCGTCGGCTCCATCCTTCCCCACATCACCATTATCTGCTGTACAGCCCTTTCCTCCTTTCCCTCCAGAAACATCTATGGTTCCTGAACCTGTTTTTGTTTTATAAACCAAAAGGACAAAACCTCCACCTCCACCACCTCCGCCTCCAGCTGGTATCCAACAACCATAACGGCCTATGGTATAGCAAGCGCAAGCTCCGTTACCTCCATCTCCACCTCTAGCAGTTATATTTCCATTCAGAACAACATGCTTTGCAAAAATATGTATTATTCCTCCTCCAGAACCTCCTCCACCTCCAGCAGAGACGCCAGAACCGCTGGAGCTAGCTGCTCCACCTCCACCACCGGCACCTCCTGTTTTTGCTATTTCTGGATTAATGGATAAAAAAGACAAGAATGGAGAAGGCAAATAATCTATAATTTTATTCCCTCCTGTTCCACCGCGCCCTCCTGAAGCCCCTGAAATATCACCGCCATCTCCTCCATCTCCTCCGGCTTCTCCAGATTCACCACTTCCACCTCCTCCTCCCTGACCACCTGAACCTCCGCCTCCAGAACCGCCAACTGTATGGGCAAAAAGAGGAGCTCCGCCGTTGCCTCGACATCTTTGAGCCGCACCCCAACCTGGACAATTATGTGCATCTTCGCCATCATTTCCATCTCTGCTAATACTCGCACCTTTCTCTATTATCAAAGTATCCAAAACAAAAATCCTCCAGCCGTTCGGATTTAAGGTTGCTCCGGATTTAATTGTTAAATTTCTGTACTCCATATCTCTTGTAAGGGTTGTGTCAGATGTAATAACGACATCTCCATCCTTCCCCGAGCCGAAATAGAGCATATCCAAAATCTCTGACCTATTTAGTCCCTCCTTAGCAGTTCCGCTTCCTCCGGTGAAGTTGCAGCATAGGGCATAACCATAAATATATTCATGCTCACCA
>CAZCGS010000038.1:5157-7889 GCA_964498505.1 uncultured archaeon | reverse complement strand
GGAACTGATGCGGATGCTGAGGGAGAAAAAATAGCCTATGATATCTTCTGCTCCTTGCACCCGGTAAATAGGAATATAAAAAGGCTTGAATTCCATGAAATTACAAAAAGGGCTATCCTGCAAGCGATTAAAAATAAAAGGGAAATTAGCTATGATTTGGTGGAGGCGCAGATAGTGAGGAGGGTTGAGGATAGATGGATAGGATTCGAGCTTTCCCAAATTCTCTGGAAGGTTTTTAAGAACAGAAGGTTGTCGGCTGGTAGAGTGCAAACCCCTGTTTTGGGATGGATAATAGAGAGGTGCAAGGAGTATAAAGAAAAAGTAGGTTTATTGGAATTTTGGTTGAAAGGGGAAAGGTTTACTATAAAAAACTTTGATTCCTCTAAACTTTTGAAGGATTTGAGGATAAAGGTTAAAATAGCCGAAGAAGGGGAAAGGAAAATCCAACCCTTGCCTCCTTTTACAACAGATTCCTTGCTAAGGGAATCCTCAAAGATTTTAAAATTTCCGGTAGATAAAACAATGCGTTTAGCTCAGGACCTTTTTGAGTTGGGTTTAATAACCTATCACAGAACGGATTCTACCTCTGTTTCTGGGGTCGGTATTGCCATAGCAAAGGAATGGCTAAACAGCAAAGGGCTGGAAAATTTTTTTAAGCCCAGAAGTTGGAAGATGGAGGGAGCGCACGAATGTATAAGGCCTACCCGACCTTTGGATGCAAGTGAGCTGAGAAATTTAATATTCTCGGGAATTTTGGAGTTGCCAAGGCGATTAACTAAGGAGCATTTTGCCCTTTATAACCTAATCTTCAAAAGGTTTTTAGCCTCTCAAATGAAGGAGGTCAAGGCAAAATTTCAGAGGATTATTTTCGAAGTTGAAGATAAAAAGGTTGAGGAGGAAAGGTTGATCGAAATTCTGGAAGAAGGATTTAATAAAATGGTTCCCCTAAGGATAAGAGAACCTTTTGAGAAAGGCACTTTTAAACCTGAAAAGGTTTCGGTAAGAAAGGTTCCAAAGGAGTATCCCTACTCCCAGGGAGATGTTGTAAACCTGATGAAGGAAAGGAAAATTGGAAGACCTTCTACCTATGCAAAAATCATTGAAACTTTGCTGAAAAGGAAGTATGTAATTGAAAGGAAGAACTTGCTGTTCAATACTTCTTTAGGCTTTAGGGTATATTCATTTTTGAGCGAGCATTTTTCGAACTATGTTAGTGAGGAGGTTACAAGGAATTTGGAAATGGTGATGGATAAAATTGAGAAGGGAGAGGAAAATTACATGGATGTTCTGAAAAATTTGTATGAAGAAACCAGAAAAATTAGGGGATAATCTATAACCATTTTCCCGCCTTCATCGTCATATATATCCCATCCTGAAACCTTCTTCTATCCCTTCCCTTAACCCTACAGCTCTGCTCTATTTTTGCAGCTAGCTGCCCAACCATCTCCTTATCCAAACCTTTAACTATTATTTCGCTCCCCTGAATTTTTACCTCAACATTTGGGTCAAGCTTGACCTTTCTTACAGCTTTTTCTCCCATGAAGTTCTGGATAACCATTTCGCCCCCCTGAATTTGTACATTAATCGGGAAATGGGTGTATATTACTTTAAGCCTGTACTCAAAGCCTTCCTGCACCCCTTTAAACATATTTCTGATGTGGGCTGCAATAGCAAACGCAATAGCCTTATACCTTCTATTTTTTCTGTCAGTGCTGACAATTATCTTATTTCCCTCCTTCTCAATCCTAATCGTCTTTCTTGTGTGAGCATTTTCAAAATTTCTTTCCAATTCTCCGAGCTTACCTTTTACCCTGACCTTTAATCCCTCTACAGTTACCTCTATTCCCTCCGGCACCTCAACTGCCTTTTTATACATAAAATTAAGGATTATAAAAATTTAAAAATCTCTCCTTACTATTATTATGGTTCGGAACAGCAGATATTTCAAATTGATGAATGAAATATATCTCCAAAACGCCATTAGAAAGCTAAATCTACTAGCACTTGCCTTTATCCTTGCCTATTCTTTAGGTTCGATTTCATCAACATTTTTCCAAATTCTCACAATTTTCCTAATATTTACTTTCTTTTATTCTTCTGTCTATTTTTATAATGACTTGGCTGATTATGAGTTTGATAAAAAGAGAGAATATATACCAAAACAAAAATTGCTTGCAAGAGGTTTGTTTAAAAAAGAAGAATATGCTGCAGGCTTTATTTTTTCATTTGTTTTCGGATTTTCAGCTTTACTCATATTAAACCCAGGTATAGCAATTATGTCGGCCATTTTGGTATTTGCAAATATGATAAGGACAAAGTTTATGTCATCTCTTTCTGCCAGAGCCTTCTCACTCGTCTTTATAGAATTTTTAAATCTTCAGATTTTCTGGTTTGCTATTACCGGCATAATTTTCAATGTCTATACATTTCCGATTTTCCTTTCCTACTGCATTATTTACTCGTTTGCTTACTATTTTTACAGAAAAAACAAAAAGATTTCCCTGCTGGAAGTACTTAAATTCGCACCGTTGGGATTTACTTTTGTTTATTTTTCAATACCCGTACTTCTGGATAGCGGGTTAGTAATTTGGTTTATGATTGCTGGTTTAGCCTATGGGATATGTATTTTGACCGGTATAAATAAGGATATCAACACCTTATTATCTATCAACATAATAGGCATTATTTTCAGTACTTCTATATTGATTTCTTATCCTATTTTAAAAGATAAA
>CAZCGS010000038.1:0-5147 GCA_964498505.1 uncultured archaeon | reverse complement strand
GATAAAGTCTCCATAAGCGTTTCGCCGAAAAATTTGCCAGAAAATATTTCTTACATTTTTTATGAACAACCCAAGAAAATTTTGAAAATGGTAGAAGAAAAATATTTAACTACTTATGAAACTATATTTTCCAATTTGACAAGCATTCCTCCCTTCTAAAGCAACGAATCGACTAAAAAAGAAAAAATATTAAGCTAAATTACTTATATGCAAGCAAGAATCATTTATTTTTCATCGTGTAAGGGAGGGGTACGCACTTACACGAAAATATTACAAGACCATTTTAAAAGAAAGAAAAAAGAATGGATAATAAAAACAATCTGTGGAAACAACGGACATTCCCTGCCTTTATATTTAAAACATTGCTATGATATTAATTCATTATCCTTTATAAAAAAGTTAGAGGAAACCATAAAAAATTGTGATTTTGTACATCTAAACTTTCCGGCTTCTTCCGCGGAAATATTTATCTCAAAAATCTGTAAAAAATACGGCGTACCTTATATTACAACATTTCATGTACCTTTAGGAAATGGTATTTTTTCTTTACCGGTATATTATTCAAAATTCATAATTGAGTTACAAAAGAAAAGTTGCAAAAAATTTATTTTCGTCTCCGAATACCAGAAAAAAAAGATTCTGGGTAGGAAGCATTTGGAAAACTCGGTTGTTATAGAGCACGGAATAGACCTTAAGAAGTACAGAAAGAAAAAAGTAAAAAGATTTTTTGATGGGTTTACTTTAGGCTTTTTGGGAAGGCTGGACCTGGAAAAAAATATTTTTAACCTGATAAAAGCCTGCAAAGAGCTTAAGGTTAATTTGGCAATTGCAGGTACCGGAACTTTATACGAGAAGGTTAAAAAAGCGGAGAACGAGCACGTGAAGGTTTTAGGGTTTTTCAAGGATGAGGTGTATTTTTACAACGCAATCGATGCTTACATTTTACCTTCCTATGCAGAAGCCTGCGTACCGTTTTCCGTACTCGAAGCTATGGCGTGCGAAACTCCAATTATAGTTTCTCCTATCGTGAACATAGAGGGAGATTTCTGCATAAAAATGAAGGGATTTGGGAAGGAGGATATAAAAAGGGCTATTTTGGAGATGAAGGATAGATTTTCTAAGGATTTGGGAAAGGAGGCCAGAAAAGTTGCGATGGAAAAATATAGCATGGAAAGAATGTTGAAACAGACCGAAGAGGTTTATGAAGAGGCTCTTGAGTCCAGAATATGAAAAATATTTTTCCAGGATATGCGGATGGGGATCAGTCACTTATACTTTCCAGTCTGTTAAATATTCTTTTTTTACAATTGCCAGGATTGAAGAAATAAATAGTATAAAAAAGGAAAAGGTTGTATAAAGATAATATAAGGGTAAGACATGTACATAAATTTTTACTCTGAGCCTTCTTGAAAATAAAATAAAAACCATAGAAAGAAGAAAAAATGTTGCTATTGCAACAATGGCATTAAATAAGTTATGCAACAATATTGGCATAAGAATAAGCAAAAGAGTTGGAAGACAGCATATTAGCAAGCAAGGAAAAATAATCCAAATATTTTTTGTTATATATTTCAGCAATTCTTCTTTATATTCTTTTATTACCTCTGGTATACCTGAACCCCATCTTACCCTTTGCTTTATATAAGATTTTATCGAGTTGGGAGCTTCAGTTCTAATTCCGACTTCATTGCAAAATTTGCATTTTAGTTTATGTTTTATAGATTCTAAGGCAACGGCAACATCCTCAACTATTAATTTCGGAAGTCCTCCAATTTTTAGGAGAGCCTCTTTTTTAATAGCAAATCCGGCTCCATTTAGCATAAAAATTTGGCCGGTAGTTTTGGATAATACATAATTAACTATGTCATATGCTAGATATTCATATGCAATAAGTTTACTAAGTGCAGAATTTTGAATAATCTCCTTTTTTATATCAAGAAGAACCGCATCTTTTATCTTATCATATACTATGCTTAAGAAATTCTCCTCATTTATCTCTACATCAGCATCGAGGAAAATTATTATCTCGCCTTTTGCTCTCCAGATATTTTCATTTATTGCATTTACTTTGCCTTTCCTCTCTTTATTCAGAATGAAATTAACTTTACCCTTATATTTTCTTGCCAACTCTAAGGTTTTTTCGGATGGCTCATCGACAATTACAAATATCTCCTTATCTTTGAAACTATCAGATAGAAGATTTTTTATCAGCTTTTCTAAATGCTCAGACTCTCTAAACACAGGTATAAATATGGAAAGCTTCATAATATTTTTGAAGCAAAATAAATTTATGATTCTAAGAATAGGATGCTGCGGCTTAAGGAAGAGCCTCAAGGATTACTCTAAGGAGTTTGAAACCCTAGAGATTCAACAAACATTTTACAATCTGCCTAAGGAAAAGACCTTGGAGAGCTGGAAGAAAAAAGTTCCAGAAGATTTTATCTTTTCCGTAAAGGCGTTTCAGGGAATAACCCATCCTTTCTCTTCCCCTACCTGGAAAAGGTTTAGAGGAGAAATTCCTGGAAATCCGGAAAACCTGGGATTTTTAAAGCCGAAGAAAGAGGTCTTTTGGGCTTGGAAGGAAACGGAAAAGATTTGTAATTGTTTGGGAGCTAGGTTTTGCCTAATCCAGCTTCCGAAAAGTTTTAATGATAGCAGGGAAAACTTTGAAAATGCGGAAAAGTTTTTTAGGAAGATAGACCCTAAAAAGCTCGGGTTTAAAATCGCTATCGAACTTAGGGGATGGAGCCTTAGCAATATTAAAAAACTCTGCTCAAGTTATAACTTAACAGATTGCTGCGACCCTTTTGTTAGGAATCCTTTTTTGGGAAGGGAAAGAATAGCCTATCTCAGGCTCCATGGCTCTCCGCCGGGAAAAAAGCTTTATTCCTATAAATATTCTGACAAGGATTTTGAAATCCTAAGGGAAAAATTGCTATCTTTTAAGGCAAAAGAGATTTACCTCTATTTCAACAACATTTTTATGTTCGAAGATGCACTAAGGTTTAAAAAGTATGTAGAAAAGGAAGGATTATGAAAAGGGTTGTAAGCACCTGCATTTATTGCGGATGCGGCTGCAAACTTGCCTATTTGGTAGAGGGAAATAAAATTGTTAAGGTTGAGGGCTATGAAAAGGATGATATAAGCGAGGGAAAGCCTTGCATAAAAGGGTTAACCATCCATGAAGTCTGGAATAAGGGTAGGATAAGGAAACCTTTAATAAGGAAGGGCGAAAAATTCAAGGAAGTTAGCTGGGGAAAGGCTATAGAGAAAATTGTGGAGTATGCAAGGGAAATAGAGCCTAAGCAGATTTTTCTGAACGGTTCCGGAAAAATTACTAATGAAGATAACTTCGCATTATTAAAGTTAGGAACATGCGTATTTCAAACCTCGAATTTAGATTCCTGCTGCGGAAGGCTCTGTCATATCTCAACAGTCAAAGGACTTTTAGATTGTTATGGAATTCCGAACCTTACCCAGATTTCCAATTTGGAGAAAATAGATACCCTTCTAATCATAGGTTCAAATCCAGCAATTAATTATCCTGTTTTCTGGAACAAAGTTTTGAGCAGAAGAGCAAAGCTGAAAATAATATCGATCCAATGCCTCCTGAACCTTACTTCCGAATTCGGAGATATTTTCTTGAGAATAGAGCCTGGAACAGAGGTAGCCTTGCTCAACGGAATAATCCATTACCTTCTTAAAGAAAAATCTTTTTCAAAAAAGGCGGTCGGGATTAAAAACTTCGGAAAGTTAAAAAGGTTGGTTTCCAAATACAGCCCTTCTTATGTTTCAAAGGTATGCAGAATTGATGAAAAAGGGTTTTTGGAAGTATGCAAGGCTATAGCAAAATCCAAAAGATTGGGAATCTTCCACGGGATGGGATTTACCCAACATGTCAATTCCTTGGAAAATGTTCATACTTTGCTAAATCTCGCAATCCTTAAGGATGCCTATCTTCTAACCCTTAGGGGAGAGATAAATGTGCAGGGTGCTGGCGATATATTTGCTTCCGATCCAAAAACCCTTGAAAAATTATGGAAGGTAAAAGTTCCTCAGATTTCAGGAAATATAATAGAATCCTTAATTTTGCATCCGGTTGATTTTGCTTTCATCACTGAGTTCAATCCGGCCCAATCCTTGCCAGATTTAAATAAAGTCCATAAAGTGTTGGACAACATCTTCCTTGTTTATTTGGGCTCCTATTTCAATCTAACATGCGAGTTTGCGGATGTTGTTTTGCCCATTCCAGCGCTTTTCGAAAGTTTTGGAACCATTACAAACGGAGAGCAAAGGATTAGAATGGTAAGGAGGGTTGTAAAGCCAAAGGGTTTGGAAGTATGGAAAATAGCAAAACTGATTGCCAAAAAATTCGGAAAGGAAAGACTTTTTTGGTACCGGAAAGCTAAAGATCTATTTTGCGAGATTGTGAAGGCTGTACCCTGGTACAGAAATGTAAATCCAGAAAGGGTTTATAGGGGAGAAGACGCCTTTGCAGGAAAAAGGATTAGGTATAAAAGGTTTTATCCGGAAGAATACAAAGGAAAGGATGAAAAAAGGAGCAAGAAATATCCTTTGCTCCTCACAACATTTAGGGAAAAACATCATTTTCTAACTTCAGAGATAACCGAGCGCTCCAAAACTCTGGTAAAGTTGGATAAGGATAGGCTTTGCATTTTCATAAGCAGAGAAGATGCAAAAAAATACGGAATTAGGGATGGAGACAGAATAAAGGTAAAAAGCAGGGTTGGAGAGATTTCCGGATTTGCAAGGATTTCCGATGAGCTTTCTGAGGGAATAATAGCAACAAGGTTCCACTATAAGGAAATGTTGGTAAACAAGCTGTTTCCTTCGGAATTTGATGATGTTACCTTTACTCCGAACTACAAATGCTGCGCTGTGAGGATAGAAAAGGCTTTTTGATTATACAATCCGAAATATATATTCCATCACCGAAATCTTTATATATACCTAAAGTTATTACTCTATTGTGGTAAAAATGATGGAAATAAAAGAATTGTATTGGGATGTTTCCGAAAGGGTTTGCGAGGAAATGGATTTACCAAGAGATGTGGAGGAAAGTAGATTAAAGGACCTGTTAAAAGGAGGTAATAACTTGATGAAAAAATTTCTCGCACTCTACGAAG
>CAZCGS010000037.1:1420-8163 GCA_964498505.1 uncultured archaeon | reverse complement strand
AGGTTATCTTCTTTTTTAATTTCCATGTGGTGGTAGGTTACTGCCTTTACCTCGGTTTTTGCTTCCATTCCTTCTCTCAATTTCTCCCCTTTGCAACTAGCCTTGAGTTTGTATTTTTCCCCTTCCTTCCGAACCTCAACCTCGAAATTTGAGAAGATTAGCTTTTCAACATCGAAGATGTAAAGGAGTTCTGAGAGAAAATCGAAAAGTAGGGATTTCAAATCCTCTCCTTCCAGCTCGACCCTTTTTTCCTCTTTAGCCTTAATCTTTGAGGTATCGAACATAACTTCAAACATGGCTAAAGCAGCGTTTCCGAAAGCCTCTCCCAAATCCTTTCCGTAAGCTTTGAAGGCAATATCGGCAGTTGCAAAATCCAAAAATTCGAATTTTTTCATAAAATTTAAAACTTTTTTATTTTTTAAAGTTATGGTTGAGATGAAAATTCAGAATGTTGTGACTTCAGTTGAATTAAAAATGGAGTTGCCCTTAGGCAAAATAGCGGAATCCTTTGAGCATGCCGAATATGAGCCGGAGCAGTTTCCGGGATTGGTTTTCAGGAGCGAGGGCTCAAAAGTTACCTGCCTAATCTTTAGGTCGGGGAAGATAATATGTGTAGGGGGTAAGACTTTGGCTGAGGCTAAGGACGGAATAAAAAAAGTTCTTCAGAGTTTAAAGAAGATTGGGATAAAAATACCCAAGAATTATGAGATAAAGATAGAGAATGTTGTGGCAACCGCAAACCTCAAGAAGGAATTAAGCCTTGAGGATATCGCCTTTGCTTTAGAGGAAAGTGAGTACGAGCCGGAGCAATTTCCGGGGTTAATAGTAAGATTGCAAAAACCTAAGGTGGCCTTTTTGGTTTTTTCCTCAGGGAGTTTGGTGTGCGCTGGAGCTAAAACAGAGGAGGAAGCAAGAAAGGGAATCAACACATTGGTAAGAAAATTGAAAAAAATTGGGGCAATTTAATTTTTGTTTTTTGAAAATATTTTTATGGAATTTTATCCTTTGTATGCCGATTATGAAGTTAGGGAAGGAAAGGCAATAGTAAAAATTATTGGGAAGGATGGGGAAGGAAAGGAAATTGTTTTTGAAGATTCTAATTATGAGCCTTATTTTTATGCTATTCCGGAGCAGGATAGGGTAGGGGAGGTTATAGAAAGGCTGAAAAAAATAGTGGTAGAGCATAAGGGAGAAAAGGTCGGGATAAAAAGAATAGAGGTTGAGGAGAGGATTGAAAAGGGAGAGCCGGTAAAGGCATTGAAGATTGTTTGTTTTTTGCCGAGAGATATTGATTTGTTGAAAGAGGAGGTTAGGAATACTGAGGGCGTTTTGCATAAGAGGGAATATGATTTACCCTTTGCAAAAAAGTATTGTTTGGATAAGGATATAAGGTTTCTCTGCAGGTATGAAATAGAGGATAATAAACTGGTTTTGAAAGGCAAGGAAACCCCTCCCCTAAAAATGGCTGCCTTTGACATAGAAATTTATGATTCTACCAATCTTTCGGCTAGGGATAACAAGATAATCTCCATAGCAATATATGGAGATGGAATTGAAAGGGTTTTAACATGGCAGCAAACAAAAAGGAAGGGAACGGAAGTTCTTGAGAACGAGAAAAGAATGATAGAGAGGTTTTTCGAGATTATAAAAGGGTACGACATTGTTTTCTCATACAACGGTGATGAATTCGACCTCAAGTTTATAAAAGAAAGGGCTAAGGAGTTAAAAGTTGAGGTTCCTTTGCTATCAAGGAGGGATGGAGTTAGGATAAAGGGAGCCATCCACATTGATTTGCTGAAGGTGGTTTCTACCCATATATCTCCCGAGCTTAGGGCTCCTTCTATGAAGTTGGATGATGTTGCCATGAACATCATAGGGGAGGGAAAGGCTGAATTCGATGTTATGAGCACCCAGAGGTTGTGGGATTCTAAGGAGGATATTAGGGATATTCTGGATTATAACCTGCAGGATGCCAAAATTACCTATCTACTCGGAAAGAAGCTTTTACCTTTGGAGATAGAGTTCTGCAAGCTTTTAAACTTAGAGCTATTTGAGGTTACGAGGAAGGGTTTTAGCCAGTTGGTAGAATGGTATCTGATGAGGGCTGCAAAGAAGAAAGGAATATTGATTCCAAACAGGCCTTCAAATGAGGATATAGAGGAAAGGATAAAGACTTCTTATGTAGGTGCTTATGTTCACGAGCCAAAGCCAGGGCTGTACGAAAATCTGGTAAATTTGGATTTCAGAAGTTTGTATCCCAGCATAATAGTGAGCTATAATATAAGTCCGGATACCTTAATAGAAGGTGATGGGGAAATAGAATGCTTTGAAATTAGGGTCAACGGAAAGGTCCATAGATTTAGGAAGGATAGGCAGGGCTTTTTATCCTCAATTGTGGAGTATCTGATAAAAAAAAGACAGGAGATTAAAAAAACCGGAGGAAAGGATGCAAAAATAACGGAAAAGGCTATTAAAACCCTTGCTAATGCAACTTATGGTTATTTGGGTTTTTTTGGGGCCAGGTGGTACTGCAAGGAATGTGCAGAATCTGTTACAGCTGTAGGCAGGGAATGCATAAAGTTTGTGATAGATGAGTGCGAGAGGAAAGGGTTTAAGGTAGTTTACGGAGACACAGATGGCATTTACATCATCTCCGATAAAGATAAGGCCAAAAAATTGCTTGAGGAAATAAACAAAAAGCTTCCCGGGATTATCGAGCTGGAATTCAAAGGATATTTCAGGAGGGGGTTGTTCATAGGCGAGAAGGGAAAGGGAATAAAAAAGAAGTATGCCTTAATAGATGAGGAAGGTAATATAGTCATAAAGGGTTTCGAATATGTTAGGGGTGATTGGAGCAAAATTGCCAAAAAAACCCAGGAAAAGGTTTTGGAGTATGTTTTGAAGGGAGAGGTTGAAAAGGCTTTGGAATATGTTAGAAAGACTATAGAGAAAATCAGGAAAGGAGAGATAAGCAAGGACGATTTGATTATCTACACAAAGATAACAAGAGATTTGTCTAAGTATGAGCAGAAGGCTCCTCACATAGCTGTAGCGATGAGGCTGAAAGAGATGGGAATAAAAATAGGAAAGGGAAGCATTATCTCCTACATAATAACAAACAAGGGTAGCGCGATAAGCGAAAAGGCAAGATTTGCGGAGGAGGTTGGAGAAAAGGATTATGATTCGGATTATTACATCCATCATCAAATTTTGCCTGCAGCCTTAAGGGTGCTAAAGGTATTGGGATACGATGAAAAAAATATATTCAAAGAGCAGAAGAGTTTGAAGAGTTTTCTGAAATAAAAATTCAGGTACCAAAAAAACCTTTAAGAATTTTTGATATATTTATTATGCAGGATATTCCCAGGTTGATTATAATTACCGGAGGGGTTATGTCGGGTTTGGGAAAGGGAGTTTTAAGCGCCTCCTTGGGACACATCCTCAGGAGTAAGAATTACCGAATTGTACCGATAAAAATAGATCCTTACTTTAATTATGATGCTGGAACCTTAAATCCTTACGAGCACGGGGAGGTGTTTGTAACTGATGATGGAGGAGAGATAGATTTGGACTTCGGACATTACGAAAGGTTTACCGGAATAACAACCAAAAAGAAATGGAATATTACCTCAGGGAACATTTACAAGGCTGTAATAGATAAGGAAAGGAGAGGCGATTTTTTAGGAAAGACTGTGCAGTTAATCCCTCATGTCACCAATGAAATAAAGGGCAGGATATTCAAAATTTGGGAGGAGGAAAGACCGGATTTTCTTTTAATAGAGTTAGGAGGAACTATAGGAGATATAGAGGGAAGGGTTTTTGTAGAGGCTTTAAGGCAATTAAAAAAAGATGTTAACTGCTGCTACATCCATCTAACCTATGTTCCCATCATTACCGGAGAGCAGAAAACAAAACCTACTCAAAGAAGCGTTGAAATTTTGAGGAGCTATGGTATCTCTCCCAATTTCATTGTTTGTAGATGCAGAGAATTTTTACAGGAGAAAACAAAGGAGAAGATTTCATTATTTTGTGATGTGGAGAAGGAAAGGGTAATAAGCGCTCCGGATGTTGATGTTATTTACAAGGTTCCTCTAAACCTTCAAAAAGAAGGGTTCGGAGAAAAGATAGAGTCCTTCTTCGGTTTGGAACAGAGAAAATGCAGGCTTGAGCTAGAGGAGTATATTAAAAAAGTAGATGAAAGTCGGGTTGAAAAAACAATTGCAATAGCCGGAAAATATACAAGTTTTAGCGATGCCTATATAAGCGTTGTAGAGGCTGTAAAGCATGCTGGAGCAGAGCTTGGAATAAAACCCAAAATAAAATGGATTTGCACCGATGAATTTGATGATGAAGGAAGGGAGGAAGAGCTTGAAAACATTTTGAAAGGGGTTGATGCCGTGATAGTTCCCGGAGGTTTCGGAAAGAGGGGTACGGAAGGAAAAATAAAGATTATAAAATACTGCAGGGAAAACAATGTTCCTTTTTTGGGCTTGTGCTTGGGTTTCCAGCTTGCGGTAATAGAATTTGCCAGAAATGTTTGTAATTTAAGAGATGCAAACAGCACTGAGTTTGATCCAAAAACGGAGCATCCGGTGATAGATTTGATGGAAGAGCAAAAAAGGATTATGCAGTTGGGCGGAACCATGCGCTTAGGAGCGCAAAAGGCTGTTTTAAAGGAGGATAGTTTGGTTCATAAGTTATATGGAAAGAAGATTGTGTGGGAAAGGCACAGGCATAGATATGAAGTAAACCCGAAGTATATAGAAATCCTGGAGAAAAACGGCTTGGTTTTTTCAGGAAAAAGCGAAGATGGTTTGCTAATGGAATTTTTAGAGCTACCCGGACATAAATACTTTGTTGCAACTCAGGCGCATCCGGAATTTAAATCTAAACCAAACAAGCCGGCACCTCTATTCTTAGGATTGATGAAAAGCTGCATTTAAATCCATCCCTTTGCTTTGAAAATTCCCTTATGATTTTCAATAGCAATCTAACTCTTTTTGCGGTTGAGAATCTAATTCTGTTTTCAAAGAATTTGTTTAAAATTTCCAATGTTTGTTTGTGCACCGTTAATCTCTTTAGACAAATGTTGCAAGGGTTCTCTTTCAGCCTTTTTGAGAAGGATTCTTTTCATAAAAATAATTTTCACTCTCTTTTAAAAATACTTAAGAAATAAAATCTATTGCAACGAGTTTCAATTTGTTTCTCTCAAATGGTGGAATTTCTATCCTCCTCTTAGAACTTAGCTGTTTAACAAAATTCCAAATTTCACTTATAAGCTTTTTCCAGTTTCCAGATTTTTTGTAATTTCTCCACATCTTTCTTAAAATCTGTAATCTTCTTTTTGTTAAGGAAATTGTTAGTAATTTATTTCGCGTGGTATCCCACAGCAATACTATATCCCTGTCCTCTGGATGCTCCGAAAGATATTCATCAATACAAATCTCGATTTCCTTTATTATATCCCTTATAAACCTCGAACTTCTATCTTTGACAATTCTTACCAACTCGGTATCTACCTTCTGTTCTTGCTCAAATTCTTTATAACTTTCCTCTATTTTTTGAATCACCAAATTATTTATCTCATATACTTTTTGGAAGAATTCCGGAATCACTCTTTTTTCATTCGGCGGACATGAAATAAAGTCTATAATTTCTGATTTATTCGTTAGGAATCTTTCCCTTTCGATGTCATACAAATACCAAAAATGGAAAAGGTCGGAATACTTATAATAAAAGAAGATTCCTCTTATTTTTCCTTTTTTGAGACCACTATATATTCCGTAGGGAATTTTTTCTATTCTCCTCAATTCCTCAAATCCCTGCCTTTTTATGAAATCCTTTATCGGCTGGTAGAATTTTTCTCCCCCACCGAAACTCATTTCATCCAATTCATCTAAAATTTTTGTATCGCACATTCTTATTCTTCTAATTATACCGAATACTTTAGGATGAATTTCCTCTCCTAAAATTCTTTGATCCAAACCTATAGCTTCGTCTATCTTTGCGATTTTTGTTTGTAGAATATGAACTAGCTTTAGCAAATTCTCAAGCTCATCTTCTGGAAAAACATTGCAAACAAAAATTTTCCTATAAGGAGAGCCTATTCTATCTATTCTTCCCGCTCTCTGTAACATTCGCATGGGATTCCAATGTAAATCATAATTAATTACAATCTGTGCTGATTGTAAATTCGTCCCTTCCGATAACACATCTGTGCTTAATAGAATGTCAATATTTCTCTCAGACAATTCCTTTTCTATCCTTATCCTTTCTCGTGTAGAAGTAGAACCAGATATTTTCTCTATTCTTAATTTTTTGAATTCTTTAGAACTTTTGAGCTGCTTCCAGATATAGTTTAAAGTATCTTCGTAATATGTGAAAAGTATTATCTGTCCCCTCTTCGATAACTCCAAAAGCTTTTTCTTTACGGTATTTAATTTTGCATCTTTATCTGGAGTTATTTTTTCAACTGAATTTAGGATTTCTTTCAGAATTTCTATATCTTTATCTATATCTGAAAAAAGCTCCTCAATCCTGTATTCCTCCACCTCGAATCTTTGCAGTTTATCTTCAAATTTTTCTATTTCTTCGTCCAAATGCACGATGTATTTATTAAAAGCCTGTTTTGTTAAGAGTTTCCCTTCCTTCATGTACTCCTTGAGTTTCTGTAGAAAACGAATATGGGTTCTGATACTTATCCTAAAGGCTTCCACACTGCTTTCCAATCTTTTTAGGAAGAT
>CAZCGS010000037.1:0-1320 GCA_964498505.1 uncultured archaeon | reverse complement strand
TCTCTTGTTCTCCTTATTGAAATTTCGTTTAGAAGGTCATTCAGTAATGTAGCGTCTCCGATGGCATCGACTTTTTTGAAGAATTTGAATAAATCCGGAATACCCTCTTTGATAAAGGCTGTCCTATCCATTCCAACCAGTAACATTATTTGCCAGTAAAGGTCCCAAATTGTATTGTTTATTGGTGTTGCGGTTAAAAACATGATGTATGGTCTTTTATTTTTCTTTGCTATATGTTCCCAAACTAAAGTATAGAAATTTTCCCATCTGTTCGAGAGAGGGTTTCTTAGATTATGGCTTTCATCCACGATGACCAATTCTACATCTTCTAAATGGCCGGAAGTAGTTTCCATAGCTTTCTCCAAAAAATTTTCAGATGCGAGCTCTTCCAAAGACATCACATTTGCAGGTAGCATCATGCTTTTGATTTCTTCACTCCACATTCTCCTTAACTGAGCGGGACATATCACAAGGAAGTTTTTTCTTTTGTAAAAACCGAACTCTTCGATTATCTTTTTCGCTATCCATGTTTTACCCAAACCGACGGAATCGGCGATTATTACACCGCCGTATTTTCTCAACCTTGATTTTATTCTCACTACAGCATCCTCCTGAAATTCTGATAATTCTACTTTAGAAGGAGTTATTTCTTCTCTTTCTTCTAACCTTTCCTGCTCTTTTATATCTTCTTTTTGCAGTTCATAGATAACCTTGATGAAGACTTCATAAGGCGAGTATTCTTTACTTCCGAATCTAGAAGCTTCTAAAAGATCGATCAATTCTTTTTTAAAATCTCTTGCCTCTTGCCAGAACTTTTCAAACCAATTTTTCCTTACATACTCTGCTTGGGCTTCCTGAAGCCATGTGTTTAATTCCGTATTATGGGTTAAGCCGGCAGGAGTAAAATTTGAAGAGCCTATCACAACGGCATTATCAAATATGAATGTTTTTCCGTGCAAGAATTGTTTATCGTAAATCCTGACCTCAACATTAGGTCTTTTCAAAAATTCAATGAAGGTTTTTACATTATCCTCATTTTCTTTTGATAATTCCAAACCTTCAACCTCTTCTTTAATAATCCTTAATAGCTCTTCCCCTAAGGTTCTATCACTTTTAATTTCTGGCGCTTTTCCAAGCAAGAGCCTAAATCTCTTAACTCCTTTAATATAGTCCTTTACCATCTCAAAGGCTTTGATATTAAAGAAGGCCGTCGCTATGTCAAGATTGGTATTAGGATTATCTTTGAGCAAATTAACTAAAAAATCCACCAGTTTTATTCTTTCGTTGTCTATGATTTGAGGTGGGATTGTCATGTTAACC
>CAZCGS010000036.1:6895-8454 GCA_964498505.1 uncultured archaeon | reverse complement strand
AGGGGTGCAGGGGAGTATTTTCGGTTGCAGGAGGTGGAGGAACCCGCTGGTGGTTCCCCTTTGAACCCGGGCCAACGGCTTTCCTCAATACCCCACAAAAAACACGGGGTTTGGAAAGGGGCGGAGCCCCTTCCTTGGAAGGCCGCTATCCTACCGCTAGACCATCGGCGCACCTAATACAATATGTCTTTTTAAAATTTAAAAGAGTAACCAATAAAGGCCGGAGAAAAATAAAATAAGCCCTATGAAGATTCCCAACAAGGTCATTTTCTCCACCTGGTAATCGCTTATATCCGGAAATTTTGAGATCAAAAAATAGCCGAGCCCGAACATTACAAAACCTAAAATTTTTCTCCAGAGAACCTGCCAGAAAGCAGAAATAAAAAGGTATACACCGAAAAAGGCCGAGAACAGAAAAAGTAAAATTAGCCCCAATTCTTTGAGCTCCTTCCTCCTACCTTTAACCTTAAACTTTCCCATTACGTAACTCCAAATACCCCATATTCCAAAGGCAAGCAGAATACCTGCAAGCAGACCTAAAATCTCCATAAAAATAAAAAAGTTGAAAATAATTTTTATGGTTTTTGCCTCTACAAAGTTGGTTATTTGGAAGGACCTTTTTGTTTGGGGAGGTAGCCAGGAAAAAGCTATAGCGGGCAGGGTTTTTAAATACAAAGGAAAGCATCCTGAAAGGCTGATAACTTTCATCCCAAAACTTTTGCACACCATATTTAACCCAGGACCCTACAATCTGAAGGAAGTCTCGTTTTCAAAAGAGGTTAAAAAGGGTAGGGAGAGCTTCAGCTTTAAATGGGAGCTTAACAAGGAATTGGATAGATGGAGCTATTACAGGATTGATGTAAAGCTTAAGGGATGGACGGAAAATGGAGAGGGAGAGGCTGAGGTTGAATTGGCTGAGGCAGTATTAATTACAGAATATCCTCAAGACACCTACTGGCAAAAAACCATATTCTATGAAATGTTAAGGATGTTGTGGCACAGATTGTTTTATGAAAAGAGGATGGAAGAATATTTAAAAAAAGGAAGGTTGTTATGCAATTGTTTTGTTGAAAGATTGCAGCAATATTTTGAAAAATTGAGTAAAAGCTAAAGATGGCAGAAATAAAATATGTGGATCAGGTACTTGAGCCGAAATCGTATTTTGCTATATCCGCAAAGGTTAAGGAGCCTTTTAAGGCTGTGAAGAAAATAAAGGATATTTTGAAGGAGAATATGGAAATTGGAAGTACCGGAATCTTTGAGGATAAACTGAAATGGGATGATACCGGAGATGTTAAGAGTTTTTACTATTCGGTAAGGGGGGAGAGGAAATTCGATGATTGGACGAAGCTCGAGGTAACTTTGATATTCTCGGGTAAGCAGAAAAAGGATAGTCAGGAAGGGGAGGTAGATATTTTAATCATCCCTAAGCTGATTACAAGCTTTAAGGTTTCTTCCTTTACAAAGCCTTTCTGGAAGAAGTATTTTGAAATGTTCTATAAAAAGAAGAGGGAAGAAGACAAATTGCTATCCCTAAGGATTACAAAGAAGATTAAGGC
>CAZCGS010000036.1:0-6795 GCA_964498505.1 uncultured archaeon | reverse complement strand
TAAATATCTATCTCAATGAAATCAACTTTTTTGTTTTCTACAGCCTCTTTTATTTGAGCTTGGGTTTTTGAAAGTTTTGAAGTTCCATGTTTTATCTCAACAAAGACGATTTCCTCCAACTTTCCTTCGCTCATGCCGTTGAAAATGATGTAGTCTATGGGCGATCCCAAAAATCTTGCGTCTTTCGGATTTAGCCCGTATTTCTCAAAGACCAAAAGGGGAGCGAATTGCTCCCCCACCTTTCCCAAAATTATCTCGGAGCTTCTTTTTATAGCATCCTTCCTTATTTCCTTTTCCTTCTCATTCAACCAACCTTCGAATTTTACCCTGTATTCCTTATCTATAAGGTTGTAAAGTTGTGCTTTTATTTCATTCAATTCCCTCTCCTTCCATTTATTTAATTCTAGGTGCAGAACTTCTTCAAAGTGAAGCCTTATTTTTAAATACCTGTAAAGCAGGTATGCTAAAGCGAAGGCTAAAAGTAGTAAAAGAATGAGCATCATAAATTAAAATTCAAATAAACCTTTTTGAGGCGTTTTTCTTTTTTCATCTCCTTCCCCATCTAGAATTATCTTTCCGTAAACTCCATCATATCCCGGCTTGATCTTTATCTTTCCTTCCCTATTTTTAATAATTAGCTCTGCCAGCTTTTCATCAATTATCTTTTCCATTTTATTTTTTCCGCTTCGAGCAATACAGAGAATTCCGAGCCGAAATGCTTTATCAGTTTTTGATATATCTGGAGAACTTTTTTAGAGGTGGGTTCGGTCTTGTAATACACAGAGATTAATTCCTGGAGGGGCAAAATCCTTTTAAAAGGAATTGCATTTTTGGGTTTATATCCTAAAGGTCTATCGGCAAGATCCAAAACTCTATGTAATACGCCAAGGGTTAAGGGTTTTCCGCAAACCGGGCAGATATTGTTAAATTTTTTTGCCTCCTCTGGAGAAAGGCAAACGCCGCACTTCCTATGCCCGTCCCAATGGTATTTACCGTAGGAAGGATCTACCTCAATGGTAAATAAAAATCTTTTTGAATTTTTTTCCCTGATTGCCTTCAAAATTTCCTTATAGGTCAATTCCTTCAGTTCAAACACATTACCTTCCCTACCCAACCTAAAAGGAGAGGGAGAGTGGGAATCTGAATTTGAAACTAAGTTATACTTATCCAATTTTGAGACTGCCCAATTCATCTCGGGGTCGCTTGATAATCCTGTTTCCAAAGCGTGAATTAAATTGGTTTTTTCTTGGTAGCATTCCTTCAAATCATCAAAACCGCTCTTGCTACCAAAAACTCCGTACCAAGGGGTCCAAACATGGCAGGGTATAACCTCTATATCTTTATCTATCCCGGAAAGAATTTCCAAAAGTTCGGCACAGGTTAAATTTAAAGTCGGTCTTCCATCTTTATCCAAATCTCCGAACTTTCCCAAAGCCTCTCTTATCTGCTCTACCACCTCGAAATTTTTAGCCAAAATTAGGTTATGTACTTTCCTTACCCTTCCTTCGTGCTCAAAAACATTGTTGACCTCGCAGGTAAGAATAAAATTAAAACCGGAGCTTGTTTTTAAAATTCCGGAGCCGTCTTCGGTTAGGTTTGTTTTTAACTCTCTTAACCAATTAGGATGTAAAAAATCTCCGGTGCCCAAAAGGTTTATACCTTTTTCCCTCGCACCTTTTTCCAAATTCTCTATATCCATTTTTGACGAAGTAGCACCGGAATATTTTGAGTGAATGTGCAAGTCGGCAAAAACCTTCATAAATATTTTTGAAATAAAAAATATATGCATGTTGAGTGCGAGAGAAAAATCTATAAGCTTTTCCATACCAGGGAAAGCAAATTATATGCATTTTTTGGAGTGAGGTCTTTCGTTCTTTCTCTTATCGGAATATTCGTACCTATTTTTGTACTGAAACAGGGGTTTTCGATTTTAGAGCTTATATATTTTTATACATTTTACTACTCCTTTAATGTTCTAACAGTGATAATAAGCCTAAAATTATTTGAAAAATTAGGATATCCGAAAATGTTTGTTCTGAGCTCTTTTTTCTATTTTCTTTTCTTCTCTTTATTTCCTAATGTGCATTCTTTACCAGAATTAATGGGCATCGGCATTTTTTGTTCGTTGGCTGTTTCATTTTTCTGGATACCGTTCAACATACTCTTTGCGAAGGCAAAAGAGGACAAGCTCAAAGTTGCATGCAAACAGAATGTAACCGGAATCATAGCAACGGCATTAGCACCTTTGGTTGGAGGTATTTTGGCTACGATGCTTCCAAATTACATCCTATTTTATTTTTCGGCATTCACCTTTATTCTTGCTCCTTTAGCCCTTTTTAAGCACGAGAGGATAAAGCATAGAAGGGACGGAAAAAAGATAAGCATAACCTTAGAAAAAATAAAGAGATACAGGATATTTGTGTATGAAGGGTTTCTGAAGATTTCAACATTCATAGCATGGCCCCTATTTATCTATTTCCTGTTTTCCTCTATTTCGGTAGTCGGACTGGTAAAAACCTTAACAAACCTGGTAATTGTTATTCTGTCCGTAAAGATTGTGCATTGGGTGAAGGGGAGCAAAGAGCGCCTGCTCGATTTTTCAAACAAACTGTATTCATCCACCTTATTTTTAAGACCGTTGGCATTCACATATTTCCTCGCATTTACCGTATCTCTGCTAATAGGATTCGGAACTACAATTTTCAACATAGCGTACAACGCCTTTTTTTATGAAAAGCTGAGCAAAAAAATGCCGACTGAGTTTCTTTTTATTAGGGAGCTCCTTTTGAGCTTGGGAAGGATTATTGCCTTATCTCTTTTCGGAATTTTGATGTATTTTAAGGTAGACCCAATCCTTGCACTAACAGTCCTTTTAATCCTAGGTAGCATCTCAGCTTATTACCTAAAGGAAATTCGGGATATATGATAGGAAAAATCATCGAAATACTGCTTAAATATTTTGGTAAGCAGGGATGGTGGCCGACCATTTCAGAAAATAAAGAGGAGGAAATAGCCATTGGCGCAATTTTAACCCAACAAACCTCATGGAAGAATGTAGAAAGATGTATAGCAAATCTTTCAAAAGCAAATGCACTGGATTTGAAAAGAATAGCGGAAATGGATTTAAAAGAATTGGAAGAAAAAATAAGGCATGCAGGATTTTACAGGTTGAAAGCAAAAAGGCTAAAGGAATTTGCGGAGTATGTAGTTAAAAACCACAAAAGTTTAAGAGCGCTCTTCAGAAAACCTTTAAGGGAATGCAGGGAAGAGCTATTATCCATCAAAGGGATAGGAAAAGAAACTGCAGACAGTATTTTGCTTTATGCCGGAAACAAGTTGATATTTGTTGTTGATGCATATACCTTTAGAATCCTAACAAGATTGGGAATATGGAGGGAAAGGTTTGATTATGAAAAAATTAGGAAGTTTTTAGAATCAAAGCTGCCTAAGGATTTGGAAATCTACAAGGAAGCTCATGCTTTATTCGTTGAATTGGGTAAGAATTTTTGTAAGAAAAGGCCGATATGTAAAAACTGCCCTTTAAACGGCATTTGTAAAAAATCATTCTAATTATTATGCCGAGCGGAATGGTGTTAGTTGATAAACCATCAAATATAACCTCCGGAGAGTTGGTAAGGAGAATAGAAAGGATTTTTGGAGAAAAGGCCGGGCATACCGGAATTTTAGACCCTAAAGTTTCCGGTTTGATGTTGGTTTTGATAGGAAAGGCGAGAAAGCTCGCAAAATTCTTTTTCGGAATGGATAAGGAATATGAAGGTATTATGCACATCCATAGAGAATTTGAAGAAAGGGAGCTGAAGAAGGTTGTTAAAGAGTTTGAGGGAGAAATTGTTCAGTTGCCTCCTCGAAGGTCAAAGGTTGCAAGAGTGCCAAGAAAAAGGAAGGTTTATTACTTCAGAATTTTGAAAATGGCGGGCAGGGATGTATATTTCAAAGTTAAATGCGAAGCCGGAACTTATATAAGAAAGATTTGTCACGATATAGGAAAGAAGATGGGAAAAGGTGCGCACATGAAATGGTTGAGAAGGTTAAAAGTCGGTGAGTTTTCAATAGAGGAGGCTGTAGAATTGAAAAAATTAGAAAATTCGGCAAACCCGAAAAAATACCTAATTCCCTTAGAAAAGATTCCGGAAATCCTCAAGTTTTCAATAGCTGAAATTGGGGAAGAGGAAACTTTCAGGAGAGCGAAGAACGGAGTTCCATTGAAAACGGAGGAGATAGCAATTAAAAAGAGGGTAAATAATAAGCCAATCGCCGTATATTATAAAAATAGATTGGTGGGAATTGCAATGGAAATGGAAGGAAGGCTGAGATGGGATTGCGTTCTTGCAGATTAAAAGATTAATAATTCTAAAGATATTATGAATTGGGTAGAGTTTTTCAGGTTGTTCAGAATGATATACGAAGCGGAAAATATCCTATATTTGGGAAATCCGGAAATAGTGAAGGAACTTGCCTCCCTTAAGAAAAACCTAACCTTAATAACTCCGGAAGAACTAAAGATAAAAACAAGGAGAGTAAAGTATATAAAGGAAAATCCGATGAACATAAGCATTGAAAAAAGCCGGAAGTTTGATTTGGTTATAAATAATCTTCCTTTAGACATCATAGGAAGCTTCTCGATATTGAAAAATTTCTGCGACAATTTTAGAAAAAACGGAAAGCTTCTCATGCACCTTAAAGTTCAAAACAAACTAACAAATTATGCAAAAAGATTGAGTAAGGAATTTTTGGGAGAGATGGGGATAAAGGAAGTCGGATATCTAAAGATTGACAACAAGCTTTATTTAATAGGGGAAAAGGTCTAATTATGGGGTATGTAATAGGAATCTCTTCAGGGATGAGCGATGTCGGTTTGGGAAGGGGCGGAGGAGAGGCTTCTCATTCCAGAATAACCCTTTCCGGCAAATCCTTTTACGGAGCTTTTACAGGGGTACAGTTTGTCCAGATAGATATTGAGAGTTTGGTTGAATTTTTGGAGCCAGACTTAAAAAGAAGGCTTGAAAGGATAAGGAAGGAGCAGGGTTTGGAATTTGGAATTCATGGGGAATGCGCTGCAATGAAGGCGGGAACAATCCTGCTAGATTCTGCTTTTGAAACCGTTTACATAAGCTCCCATAAAAGATTACTTCTATCCCTCAAACATACCAAGGAAATTAAGGCAAAATACTTTCTCATTCATGCTTCAGAATATACGGGAGATACCCCGCCCATTTCCAAAGCAAAGCACGATTTAAAGTCTACAGCAATAGTAGATTTTTGGGGGAGGAGGATGCACAGGTTTTTGGAGGAGTTGGAAAAGAATGAGCCCGAGGTTTATCAAAGTTTGGTTAACTGGCTTATAAATCAGAATGAGTTTTACGAGATTGTGATGAGGGGAGTTGGAGTAACAAATCTGAAAGAGTTTCAGGAGTATTATAAAAGTAAAGTGGAAAAAGGGAAGTTGCAAGAGGTGTATGCGATAAAGTTGTTCGGTGCTTCCTTCCAAGATCTAACCGAAGATGAAAAAAGGAAGGTTCTGGAAAGGATGGAAAGGGATTTGGAAGAAGAGGCAAGGAGGGAAGTTATTAACAGGTTGCACAACTTTTCGAAAACGGATGATCTGGCATACGGAAGCGAGGTTTTAGCTTACATGATAATAGCAAAATACATGTCTATAAAAAGGGATCCTATTTGGAAGGAGATAGTCGGGGATAGGGATTTTGACGGAGGGCTAAAGTTAAGATATAATGAGTGGGTTCCGGCTGTTGCCTCAAAATATATATGGGGACACTTTAATTTAGATAAAGCTCCTTCTTTGCCAGAATGGGCCGAAGTGATGAAAAAGGAGAAGGAGCTCAACTTTACCTATAACCCCTCTGATTTTTTAAGTAAAGATTTGGAGCTTATTTTGGAAACAGGGATGGTTCCTACAGGGGCTGAAGAGGAGGCAAGGTTGGCAAAACCCTCTCATTTAATCGCGCTCTGCAAAAACATAAGCTCCAAACATGTTAAAGTTGCTATTGACTTTGAGCATTGTTTGGGTGCGGGAATAAACATAGATGAAGAACTCGGAAAGATTAAAAATAGCGATGCAAAGTGGGTAAAGGTTCTGCATGTCGGCTTTCCCACTCCTTTGCAACCTGCCCATGTTCCGATTCCATTAGGCTCGGAAGGACAGGAGTTACTATACAGATGGATGTTCGAGTTAAGGAAGAAGGGTTGGGACGAAAGTGAGGATAGGTATATTATATTTGAGAGGGCTGGAGGTGCCGATCCGGTGCAGGATAGTATAATAGTGCTGAGGAAAATTATAGAATATTTAAGGAAGGATAAACCTATTGATAAATTTGATTTGGAGGAGATTATGGATTTCTTCGGGGTTGATAAGGATGAAATAAAAAGGGAGGAAAGTGCCATAAGGATGCACGCTTTAGATCCAATAAAGGATTTAATGACAGTGCCAGAAGAAAAACACACATTTTTAGGAAGAAAGGCTTTTGAAGAAGGTAAAGCTGAATCCTGGAGGAAGGAAGAGTTCAGGTAAAAACATTATGGATGCACTTTTTGAGGCCGACCTTTATACACCCTCTTTATTTTGTTTTTCAATTGAAGGTAACTTTTGGGTTTCAATGCAACAAAAATATAATAAAAATCTCCGACACACAGTTTGAATTTCGTAGTTTCGCAAGAAAAAGTATCGTAATCCCAATCCTCCGGCAGATTGAAAAATTCCCTTTTTGAAATAAATTCTAAAGGCTCAAATATTCTCCAAATTTCTTTTTTAATTTTTTT
>CAZCGS010000035.1:5615-9209 GCA_964498505.1 uncultured archaeon | reverse complement strand
TTTTTTGATGAAATTTCCGAGAAGTTGGTTCCAAATTACGAGAGATACTACATAACAAAAGATAAAGAAATAGGAGAATTCAGGAAAGATATTGACGGGAAATGTTTGATTTGCGATGTTAGAAAGTTTGCCTTTTCTAACGGAAGCGCAATTTTTGTTCCTCAAGCCTCTTTCTGGAGATGCTGGAACCTTCCTCCTGAACTTTTTTTAACCAAAATTGAAAAAGCCCTTCATGATAGAGGGAGGGTATATCCTGACAGAGATAAAATATAAGGATAAGGATAGAACCATCCCTAAAGTTTCCTTATCTTTGCAATAAAAAAGGCCTCAGTATTGTTATCCTGGGGGTAAATTCTGGAGCAGTTTTTTACCTCCTCTCTAAACCTTTTGCCATCCCATTCCGGTATACCTTCCCTCATTTTAAATCCCGGAATCTCTATTTTTTCGAGGGTTGCATTTTCGAATTTTTCCAGCAAAAAGGAAACTACTTCTTCATTTTCCTCGGGAGCAAGGGTACAGGTCGAATAAACCAATATCCCTCCTTCTCTCAAACATTTGAAGGCGGAGAAAATTAAACCCTTTTGAAGCTTGGAAAGCTCCTTTATCCTTCCTATGCTCCACCTTGATAGCACTTGATAGTTTTTCCTTATCACACCTTCGCAGGAACAAGGAGCATCAACCAGTATTTTATCAAACTCCAAACCCTTCTTCCAAAAAAACCTTCCGTCATGCAAGGTTGTAACTGCATTTAATATCCCATATTTTTCAAGGTTGTATTTTAATATCTTCAGCCTATCCAAAGTTACATCGTTTGCTATGATTAAACCTTTGTTTTCCATTATCATTGCGAGCTGGGTTGTTTTGGAGCCCGGAGAGGCGCATAGGTCTAAAACCCTTTCTCCCGGCTCAGGATTTAAAATTAGAGGAGGAAGCATTGAGGCAATTTCCTGAACATAATAATAACCTAAGAAGAATTCTAAGGTATTTCCTATCGCCTCTTCCTTTTTCAAACCTTTAACCTCATAAGCTCCTTCCAAAAAGGGAATTCTCTCGAGCTTCCAGCCATAGCGTTTTAAACCCTCAATAACTCTATTTTCATTTTCGACCTTTAGCTTATTTATCCTTATGGTAATCCTCAAAGGCTTTTGGCAGTACCTTAAAAATACCTTATTTTCCTTTCCCAACAGCTTGTTCATTCTTGCCTTAAACAAATTCGGAAACATAATTATGGGTAGGATGAAAATCAAAAAAAGTGTCGAAAGGAAGGAAATAGCGAAAAGGATAGCTAAAGAAAGAATAGAGCGCCTTTTCTCCCTTGCAAGGAAAAGGGTTGAGGAAGGGGAATTGGAGTACGCAAGAAAGTATGTGCAGCTTGCAAAGAGGATAGCGATGAAGGCTCAGATAAAAATACCCAAGGAGCTTAAAGAAAGCTTTTGCAAAAACTGCTTTTTGCCTTTAATCCCGGGAAAAACCTGTAAGGTCAGAAAAACCAAAAAGAGGATTACGAAAATTTGTTTGAATTGCGGAAGGAAAAGGGAAAAGATTTTATAGCTTTAAAGTAGTTGCTGGATTTGGGTTTTAAGGATTGATTTTGGGTATAAACCAACTATTCTATTTTCGAGCCCCCCATTTTTGAAAATTAGAAGGGTTGGAATCGCAGATATTCCGAACTTCTCGGCAATTTCATTAGCCTCATCTACATTGAGTTTTACTATTGATATCCTACTTTCCCCCTCTTTTTTGAACTCTTCCTCCAATTCATCCAATATCGGTGCAAGCATTCTGCACGGAGGGCACCAATTTGCGTAGCAATCTACAATTACCACTTCATTGCTTTTTATAGCCTCCTCAAATTCCGCTTCGGATATCTCCCTAACCATTCTATAATTTCTTATTTAAATATTTAAATTAAGAAAGGTGATGGAAGAAAAGATAAAGTTCGAGACGGTAAATGCGTTGAGGATGGATTTCGGAAACAATAAGTTTATAGAAGTGGCGAGAAGAATAGCAAAGGGAAAAAGCGGAAGTAATGAGTTCCTTCAGATATCAAGAGGCTTTTATTTGCCGGACGGACAGAGAAGATATAAAAAAGGTTCTATTTCGATTCCGGATTCGGCAGAAATAAAGAAGTTCATCTCGGAAAAAATCTTGGAAATCTAAGCCAAGCTTTTTATTTTCTTTTCTATTTCCCTTACGCTCAGCTTTTCCAGTTTAGCATCGGCAAGGTTGCAATTTCCTTTTAAAGCACCCCATGAAACCAAGAAGCATTTAATTCCAGCTTTCCTGCTCGCCAGGACATCAGGTAAAGAATCGCATATGTAAATGGCTTCGTCCTTACCTACCTTGGCCTGGTTTAAACATTTTATCAGCATTTCCGGCTCTGGCTTTCCCTTCCTTACATCATCTACGGTTACTATAATATCGAAAAAATCGGTAAGTCCAAAGTGCCTGAGCACCTTTGAACAAAAGTCCTTTCTGTTTCCCGTTGCTAAGGCAATTGTGTATCCTTTTTCCTTCAATTTCTTCAAAACCATTTTTGCATTCCTGTGCAGCCTGAATTCCTTTAGCAATTCATCACCTTTTTTAAGTTGATAGAGATATTTTAATACTCTTTCCCTTTTTTCCGGATTTTTAACCAAACCCTTAACTATCTCTATATCGCTCTTTCCGAAAAGTTCAGTTAATTCCTTCCTACCAACCTTTATTCCGAACCTTTTAAAACTTTGCTGAAAGGCTTTTATCCAGCCCTCTATTGAATCTATCAAAGTTCCATCCAAGTCGAAGATAATAAGTTTTCCCATTCTTTAAATTTATGACAAAAATTTATATCAAAACCTATGGATGCTCGGCAAACCAAAGCGACTCTGAAATAATGGCGGGAATTTTGGAAAGGGATGGATATTTAATTGTTTCTAATGAAAAAGAGGCGGATGTAATTATAATAAATACATGCATAGTCAAATCCCCTACAGAAGAGAAGGTTAGGCATGAAATAGAAAGGATGGTAAGGGAATATCCAAATAAAAAATTGGTCGTTGCCGGTTGTATGGCGGAAGCAATGCCGGAAAAGATTTTGGAAATAGCACCCGAAGCAGCTCTAATCTCTCCTTTTAACATTCACAGGATTTCCCTATTGGTAAATAAACTTTTGAAGGGAAGGATACTGCACTTCTTAGGCAAGAAAAAAATAGACAAAGTTCTGATGCCTAAAAAAACATTTAGCAAGGTTATCTTTATAACCCAAATAGCTTCTGGCTGTATGGGAAATTGTAGCTATTGCGCGGTAAAACTTGCGAAAGGTCCCTTACACTCCTTTCCAATAGAAAAGATAGTTAAAGAGGTTAGCATTGCTAAGCAAAGAGGATTTAAGGAAATCTGGCTAACCTCTCAGGATACAGCCTGCTATGGTTTTGAGAAGGGAAAAAGCCTCCCAGAGTTAATAAAGGAAATCTGCGAACGGGTTAGGGGAAAATATTTCCTTAGGATAGGGATGATGAATCCGAAGCATGTTAAAAGCATTCTTGACGAGCTGGTTGAAGTTTATGATTATGCTCAGGTTTTCAAGTTTTTGCATCTGCCTATTCAAAGCGCCTC
>CAZCGS010000035.1:0-5515 GCA_964498505.1 uncultured archaeon | reverse complement strand
CTTCCCAAATTGTAAAGGAGAGGAGCAGGATTTTATCTTCGGTAGCAAGAAAAATCTCCTTGGAGAAAAACAGGGAATGGATAAATTGGGAGGGAGAGGTGTTGGTTGATGAAAAGGTTTCTGACTATTTGTACAAAGGAAGGAATTTTGCATACAAATGCTTTATTATTAAAAGCAGAGAGGAAATATTGGGAAGGTTTGTTAGGGTAAGGGGAGAAAAGGAAAGCTTCGGAGGAATTATATCCTCAATATTGCTTTAATAATCCGAAAATAAAAAAATTTTATGCAGGATAGAAAATCCTATTATTATAAAATTTATCAGGAAGAGGAGCTGAAGGCTGCAAGGATAAAAACCCTATACCAAAAACTTGCAAAAATATCCGGAAAAGTTTTGAGGATAGAGCCGGATGAAAAAACAAGGCAAAAATTACAGGAGGCAATAGACTTTGCCCATCTCAATATTACTCCTGGAGATGCTGTCTCTTTTTCCATTTTGCTATTCCTTTTTTTGGGCATAATAGGGGCAACTCTATTTTTCCTCAATATCTTTTCTTTGGTATCCCTAATGCTTTATTTTTTGGTTACGGTTTTATTAACCTACTATTATTACTATTATCCGGTCAGGCTGAGAAAGATATATGAGTTAAAGGCGGGAAGCGAATTGGTTATGATGATTCTTCATATGGTAATCTACATGAGAAATTTTCCCAATTTAGAGGGAGCAGTTAAATTCGCAAGCGAAAATCTTTCCGGACCCCTTGCTTTGGATTTGAGAAAATTGTTATGGGATGTCGAGAATGCTGTTTATAATTCTATGGAGGAAGCTTTACTTAGTTTTTCCATCAAATGGAGAAAGGATTTTAGGGAGCTCAGCGATGCAATCAATGCTATTATCTATAGCTTGTATACCTCTGGAGAAAGAAGGATTGCGATGCTTGATGAGGCGGTAAAAATAATTTTGGACGGAATAAAGGAAAGATCAGAACAGTATGCCTTAAAATTAAAGTCGCCTATCGAGCTTGTAAATGCTTTGGGTATATTGCTTCCTACCCTAACCCTTACCATGCTTCCGATAATATCAATTTTTTTGGGAGATGTGGTGGATATAAGGGTTTTGGTTGTCGGATATAACCTGCTTCTCCCAATGTTTTTGATTTTCATTATAAAAAATATCCTTGATGAGAGGGCTATAACCTTACCCCAGCCGGATATTTCCTTACATCCCAACCTTCCTAAGAAGGGACGCTTTAGATTGTTCAATTTTGAAATTCCTTCCCTTTTGGTAAGCCTTTTGATTGCAATACCTTTTTTAGCTTATAGCTATTTCACTTTTGAAACCATGAACATCTATCAATCTTTGGTAATCTCTTTCGGAATGTTTTTTTCTGTGAGTTCCTACTTTTACCTAAATTCCTTCCAAAAGGTGAGGATAAGGGAAAATATCTTAAAGCTCGAGGAAGAGTTTAGAGAACTTTTATTTGCTTTGGGTCAGGAAATTCAGAGAGGAATTCCTTTGGAGAGCGCGATCGAGAAGGTTATTCCTACCCTGAGGGGAGCTTCTTCTAAAGATTTCCTTTCCAAAATAGTTGATAACATAAGATTGAAGGGATATTCATTAAGGGATGCTATTTTTGGCAGAGAAGGGGCTATATACCATTACCCTTCAAGGTTAATCCATTCCGTAGTAAAGGCAATAATAGATGCTGCCGAAAAGGGAACAGAGATAATAAGCAGCATTATGCTTAATATTTCAAGGTATTTGGAGGATATGCACAAGTTGCAGAATGAAATTGAGGAGAAATTTTCTGATTTGGTTGGGAGTATGAGGATGCAGGCAAAAATTTTAATTCCTTTTCTTTGCGGGATTATGAATGTTTTGGCTTATATGATGATAAAGGTAATAGCCCAAATAGGAGCGGCTATGAGAGCTTTACCCGCAACCGAAACTTCAGTACCCTATGCAAGTTTTTTAGCATCTTTATGGCAGGGTTTGTCAATAACCCCTGCATCCTTCCAAATAGTTATGAGCATTTATGCGTTAGAGGCAATTTCCATCCTATCCTGGCTTATTAACGGGATAATAGTAGGAGAGGATGAAATTTCTTTGCATTATACTATCGGAAAAAACCTTTTGTTCGGAGGTATATTGTACCTCCTCATAACTTTAATAGGGTTGGTTACCATAGCTCCTTTCGCCCTTTCCGTCACAACATTAATAAAATAACTCTAAAGGCATTCAATTATCTCTGAAAACTCTTTTTTTGTTTTTATTCCCAACGGAGAGAAATGGGTTCTCCTTGCTTCAAGTTTTTCGAGCAGCACTTCTATTCTTTTCGGTTGTTTTTTGTTCAATTTGCAAAGCTTATGGATTTCGTAGTATGGAGGATAGTTTTGCTCATCCCTTACCGCTCTTATTAAAACACTCGGATGCGTTCCGCTTTCTTTTACACCAGGAGGTAAAACTTTATCAATCATTGTTTTGCACCCCAATTTCTCCAGAATTTTATTGCAGAATTCTTTTTGAGCAAAGTTACCAAGATAGAGGTTCTGAATTAAAATTACCTTGCTTCCGCAAAACCTGCATTTTTCAAAAATTCCTTTTTCTCTCCATCCACATCCCTTGCAGTAAGATAAACAATTGAACTCTTCCATCAATTTATTAACTTTTTTAGCGCCTCTTTCGATGCTCCCGAAAATTCTGAAATAGTGCCTTCTGTAATAGGAAAAAAGCGGGTTAAAAGCCAGATCGTACTTTGCGAAATTTTTTATCACCGCTGAAAGTAAAATTCTCAATCCCAACTCTTTCTCAAAATCAACCCTGAAGCTTTTTATTCCATATCTTCTCAAGCAAGTTTTCGGATAGGTGCCGCATAGGGATGCAGTATCGGTGGCTGTTATTGCTACACTTCCTTTATTCTTTATTGCTCTCGCGCAGGAATCCAGAAAATAGATGGGGGAGCCGAAAGGGTCAACATCGATAAAATCAAATTTTTCCTCAGATAACAACACGTTGGCATCCTTATTTTCAACCCTGATTTCAAGCTTATTTAACTTTGCATTCTTTTTAATTAGCTCGGAAGCTTTCGGATTTTTGTCGTTTGCAATAACCTCGGCGCTTTCTAAAACCAATTTGTATCTCAAGCTTCTAACACCGCTAGCGGCCAAACAATCGCAGATTTTCTTCGGCTTTAAAATTGAAACAATCATCTCGCTCAAATCCCTATCAAATTCCATTTCTGGATTGTAAAAAACCTCATCCTTTGGAACGAAAAATTTAATTTTCCCTTCTTTTTTTAGCTCGAGTTTCATACAATTATAAATAAAATTAAATTTCTTCTATTTCTGTTTATGGGTCTGAAAAAAGGGAAGGTGGAAATAAATTTGGTAGTGGTAGTCATACTTTCAGCAATACTGTTCATTCTTCTAATCACCATAGGGTTTGCAATCTATTCAAAAGTTTTGGGTTAAAGCATGAGAAGGATAGCGGTAATCGATAAGGAACTTTGTAATCCGAAGAAATGCGGGTTAATTTGTGCAAAAGTATGCCCCAAAAATAGGGCTGAGGAGCGGTGTATTTTCCTTGAAGTAGGAGAGGTAAAAATCGATGAATCCCTATGCATAGGTTGCAATATCTGCGCAAAGAAATGCCCTTTCAATGCAATAAAAATAGTCAACTTGCCCTTTGAAGAAAAAAATCCTATTTTCAGATACGGAGAAAATGGGTTCTGCCTTTTTTCCATTCCATTGCCCCAACCGGGTAAGATAAGGGGTATATTGGGCGCTAACGGAATAGGCAAATCTACAGCCCTGAAAATTCTTGCAGGGCTAATCAAACCCAACCTAAAGGAGTTACCGAGGTTTGCGAGAATATATTTGGAAAAGAAAAGGGAAATATCCTACAAGCCCCAAATTTTGGAGGAAGTTAGAGCCGAGGAAATAAAAGAGGAGGTTGTAAGGCTTCTTGGGATAAAAGAGAAACCTATTTCAGGAGGGGAGTTACAAAAATGGAATATTGCCAAATGTTTATCGAAGGATGCGGATTTGTATATAATAGATGAACCTTCCTCCTATTTGGATATAAAAGAGAGGTTGAGGATAGCAAAGATGTTGAGGGAATTTTTGACGGATAAAGAGGTTGTGGTTGTTGATCACGATTTATGCTTTTTGGAAATGTTGGCTGACGAACTTTTCATATTCTACGGAGAGAAGGGAGCATACGGTTTTTGTTCCGATGTATACGCTGTTGGCAAGGGAATAAATGCCTTTTTGGAAGGGTACCTTAAATCGGAAAATATTAGGATAAGGAGGGAGCCCATTTTATTTCAAAGGCAGTTTTCTCCTTCTGAGTCAAAGGCGGGGGAAATTGTTAAATACTCCAAGATTGAAAAAAGGCTGGATAGCTTTATACTTGAGGTTGAGGCCGGCGGAATTAAAAGGGGCAGGGTTACTGGAATAGTGGGACAAAACAGCATAGGAAAAACAACATTTGCAAAGCTCCTTGCGGGGATTATTAAGCCAGACCTGGGGAAAATTGAGAAAAATATAAAAATAGCCTATAAACCCCAATATCTCCAATCAAACGAAAAAATCAAGGTAAGGGAAATCCTGCCAACGGATAAAGAGCTTAGGGAAGGGATATATTTAAAGCTCGGAATAGATAACAAAATTCTGGAAAAAGAATTGTGCAACTTGAGCGGAGGTGAGTTACAAATAGTTGCTGTTGCCTTATGCCTTTCTAAGGATGCGGATTTGTATTTGCTTGATGAGCCAAGCGCTTTTTTGGATGTAGATCAAAGATTGAACTTGGCGAAAATTCTTAGGAGGCTGAGCGAGGAGCGGGATAAGGCAATAGTTGTTATAGACCACGATATCCTTTTTTTAGATTATCTGTGCGATGAAATTATTCTCTTCCTTGGAAAGCCGAAGATAAAAGGGATTGCGAAAAGGGCTAAAGCAAAAAAGGATGCCTTAAACCTATTTTTGAAAGAACTGGATATAACCATAAGGAGGGATAAGGATACCTTTAGGCCAAAAATAAACAAGCCGAATTCCAGACTGGATAGGGAGCAAAAAGAGAAGGGCCTTTTCTTTATAGATTAGCTTACTTCGATACACCCAATTCCTTTAAATTACTCTCAATATAGTAAACGTTCTCCTTGAGTTTTTCTAGCTCTTTTTTGGCAATGCTTTCATTTGCAAATTTCAGCTTCGGCACCCTTATAAAAAAGTCAATTAAAATTGCTTTCAGCTCAATGTCTAAAGGTAACTTCCTTATTAATGAGGTAATTTCTTCATAGCTTGCATTCGATGAGAGTTTATACTTTTTAATTAGCATTTCCCTCAATCTTTCAGCGAAATTGATTACCTGCTCTTTTGTATAAACCGGCCTCGGATCTACAGGGTCTGAAAGAAATGTTTTCATAATTTCCTTTTTTTCAGCCTTTAGGGAATTTTTCTCCAACCTTTCCTCCATTTTTTTCTTGTATAAAAAAATGGATACTACCGCAATCGCCAA
>CAZCGS010000034.1:0-9277 GCA_964498505.1 uncultured archaeon | reverse complement strand
CTTTTAAACTTTGGGAAGAAAAAGGTTGGTTATAAATTATGAGGCTTGCTGTTGACACAAATGTTCTATTTTCATTTTTCAAAAAGGAATCCACAACCAGAAAGTTAATAGCCTCTGTTGAGTTGTTTGAGCTCTGCACTTTAAAATCAAGAATTGAAGAGCTCAAAAGATACAAAGAGGTCATATGCAAAAAAGCAGGTATTACCCAAAGAGAATTTAACAAATCATTAAAGGAGCTCAAAATCTTCGTTGAAATTATAGATGACGAAAAAGTAAAAGAATTCGGAAAAGAAGCGCTGAAAATTTCTCCGGACAGAGAAGATGCACCATTATTTGCCCTAGCATTAGCCCTAAATTGCGAAATATGGTCGAATGATAAAAGATTGAAAAACCAAAACAGAATAAAGGTTCTTTCTACTTCCGAAATAATCAAAATACTAAAAAATTTCGGAATAGAGGTTTAGACCTTGCATACCAGAATCCATCAAATGCCGAAAACTTTAACTTAACAATTCTCTTGCTCTTCCTTTACAAACAATAAAAGCAAAGGTATTATCTCTATCCTCCCCAAAATCATTGCAAAAGAGCTTATTAATTTTGCCCAATCCGGAGCTGAATGTATGATGCCGGCGCTATAACCAGTGTTGGAAATAATAGAAACCGCCTCCATTAAAGAATCAGACAGAGCATTTCCTAAGGAGGAAAACAGGAGGGTAAGAAACACAAGTAAAGATAGGTAGGAAAACAAAAGTAAAAAAGGCAGAGTATTTACGGATTGCTGCCTTTCGGTTATGCAATTTTTTAAAAGGATTGGAGTTGACCTTATTATCTCCAAAATTCTCTGAAATTTTATACCTCCTGCCGTAGAACCTGCCATTCCTCCTATAAACATAAGAATTATCAAAAGGAATTTAGAAAACGATGGTATGGAGGAGAGATTCAAAAAGTAAAATCCGGTGGTAGTAGAGGCTGTAACAGCATGGAAAAATGCGGTTTCAAAATTGAAAGACGAAACAAAAGTTAACAGAAAAACTGCCATACCTATCAAAAGAAGGTACAATCCGACTTCGGTTATTCTTCTCTTGTCTAAATCCCTTAGCTTAATATAAATCCTAAAGCTGATAGCACCCAACAGCATCGGCAAACAAAGAAGGTAAGAAGGAACTCTCGACAAAATAGTTCCTAAAGAGGTTACTGGCAAAAAGCCCCCTGTTGAAATCAAACTCATTACTAAAGAGATTGAGATTATTCCATCTTTAAGGCCGGAGAGGTAAAGCAATATAGCCGATATTAGGGTAAGGGTAAGATAGATTATCAAGATTTCTGCAAAAGATCTCTTGATGTGGCTTAACCTTTCCTCCAACCCCAAAATTTTGGAAATCCTTAGAACAGATTTCGCCTCTGAGGAAAAAACAAAGGTAAGCATTATAAAGACTATTCCCAATCCTCCCAAAAATTGGAGCAAGGAGCGATAAAAAATCAGAGATTTCGGCAAAGATTCCGTATTTTCTATTAGAGATAATCCAGTGGTTGTTATGCCCGAAGAAGCTTCAAAGAAGCTTTTGACAAAAGAGGAAACGCTTAACCCTCCGAAAACCTGAAGATATAGGAAAGGGAGGGAACCTATTAGAGGAACTACCAAAAAGGTAAGCAATAGCAAAATATATGCCTGCCTTTTTGTAAGTCCTTTCCTTTGCGCTAAAGCATTCAATAAAAATCCCAAAACTAAAAAGCATGAGGCTGTAAGAAAAAAGGCAATTGCAGCCCTATCCTCAGCCAAATACAAACCGAGCAAAGCGCTGAAAACTACAAATATACCAGAAAATTGCATTATAAAACCCAAATCCGCCAGCAGATTTTTCAAGTGCCTCATAAATATAATCTTAAATCAAATTCCATACCAATCCTTCTAAGTAGGGAAGAAGGAAAAACATAAGGATTTGAGAAACAGCAAACCCTAAGATTGCTATTTTTATCCTATCCCAAAATTCCGCATCTCTCAGAAATATTAATGCTAAGAGTATCCAACAGAGAAGGGAAGTTGCCAGGGACGGAAAAGGAAGGATTCCGAAATAGAAAGGAAAGTATTCCAAAAGTAGGGTAGGAGCAAGATTTGCAAGCAAAGCCATGATTAGAGAATGGGTAAGCTCCAAATTATGCTCGATTATTTCTTCAGCCAGCATTATGGAAATAGCCGCTATTAGAGAGGCTACCAACCAGTTTATGAGCGCTGGTAGGCTAATGGGTAGCATAATTTTAGGTTATAAAAATTATTTAAATTTGGGAAGTCCTCCAAAATTCAGCAATTTTGGGCTCTAGATTAAATATTAAAAGCAGGTAAAGTAAAAAAATTATGGACGAAAACATAAGTGTATATTTCTCTGATGCTTCGAGATTACTTAAAGGATTCAAATGTTACGAGTTGGCATATTCATTAGATCTTCACGGAATTATTTTTTACATGGAGTATAGCCCCAAAAATAACTATGCCATCTTAGGATGTCGTTTAATTGTACAAAGGGTAGATTACTCAAGAAGAAAAGAAGGAAGAATGTTTATTGAGAAGGTACCAATAAAAGAAATAAATGCTGGAAGAATATTTGAATTTTACAAGCGAGCGAAAAGAGAAGTTGAAAGCATCGAATATTATCCTTGTAAGGTTTTGGGTTTATATGAAAAAGGTGATATTGAAAAGTTAAAAGTAAAAATTGATGAAAGAATAGTAAGAGTATCTGTAAGTAAATTTATAGCAAGAGAGCCTGTAAGAATAGAATGTCAGAATGCAGCTGAAGGTATTTCTCTCATTGCCGAAATTATTGATAGAATAAAAAAAGAGCAAGGGTTTAACAGGCGATGTAGCTTTGTTGTTTCTTTTTTACCCGGCCTACGGATAAATGCTGATATCTCCATAAAAATTACAGGAAAAAAAGCCCAGATTTTAGGAATGCCCGAAACTCTACCGAAAGAAGAAAAAAAAGAGTCAGAAGAAGAAATATCCGAACAACAAACACGAGTAGAAAAAGGCAGGGTTGAAGAAGCGGAAAAGAAGTCAGAAAGACAAAAAAAGGAATACGAAATAAAAACAGGAGTGCAGAAATTAAAAAATGTAGCTCCAAAAATACCGCGTATCTTTCGAAGAGAAGGAAAACCACCTAAACAAAAGCCGGCAGAGGAAGAAGTAGCAACTCCTGAAGAAATTCCAGGAGCCGGTGACTACCTCGAGAAATTAAGTGAGCTCTCCGGAAAAGAATTCCACGAACTAACAGAGGAAGATAGAAAATGGCTTCAAGAACGAGGTTTATGGGACAAACTTTTAAAATCGGGAAACTGGAAAGAGTTTATTGAAATGGAAAAAGAGCTGGCAGAGTTAAGAATTAAAACAGAACTTGAGGAAAAAAGAAAAGAAAAACCATATGAGCAAGAACTTGCAGAAGAAGAAGCAAAAGCTGCTAAAAAACTCCTAAAATTGATAAAAAAAGAAAAATATTGCCCTATCTGTGCTTTGGAAGGCAGATTAACAAAGTTAAGAAAAGATGAATGCCCTTCAGGACTCCACTCAAGATACTATCTTAGGGAAGGGATGTGGTGGTATCCGATGGATTTTGTTTATTCTGCAGGCGTCAAAGTATGGGTCGGAAAAAACCCAAAACCACTAACTAAAAAAGAGGCAAAGCGAGAATATCAGAATCTCCTCGCAAAAGCAGAGGAAGGAGTAAAAGAAATAACTTTGGAAGAGTTGAAGCATGCTGAGAAAGAAGAAATAGCTGAAATTCTTCCCTCTTTGCCGAAACCTAAGGAAGAGCGAGCCTTGCCTAAAAGAGAAGAAATTCCAGCTTTACCTCCTCCCTCGGGAAAAAAAGGCAGACCTAAAAGACTCGGAAGTGGATTGGGCAAATCTTTGTGGAAATCTGCAAAAAAATCAGGAAATCTTGCAAAGAGATTGGGAAAATCTTTATTAGGAACTCTAAAAAGAAAAGAAAGAAAAAGGAAAGAGAAACCAAAATTTCGAATAAAATTCAAAAAACCAGAAAAACCAGAAATAAAAAAAATAGAAGCACTTTTTGGGATTATAGGCATTTTCCTTAGTATAATAGTATATCTTGCAACTGAATCGTTGTTATTATTTCTACCACCTCTTGCTGGGTCATTATACTTACTCGTAAGGGCTGGTGAATATACAATATATTTAATAGAAGATTATCCTATTTTGATAGCATCCCTAATTTTATCCACAGTCGGATTCATATTTTTATCATGGTGGGGATTGCTTGCTGGTCCTGCTCTCTTCGCACTTTCAAAAACCATTCCCAAAGAAGAAACAAGAAGCATCATTGGAAAACTTGCTTTATATATAATGCTTATAATTTCATTTATTTTTTTCTTACCAAACATATTGGCATACACAGCAATAGAAATAGACTGGATTATGATTGTAGGTTTTGGCATATTTAACGGCATCCTCCTAGGCTATATTTGGGATATGAGAGAGCTGGGCTCAAAGGAAGAACTAGAAAAAAAGAAACTGCTAATAGAACTAAAACAATTGCAAAAACCAAAAACTCCTGCTTTACCACCAGGAAAGATAAAAGAAGAAATAAAAAAAGTGATTGAGGAAGAAAGGGAAAAAGAAAGAGAAGAAGAAAAAGAAGTACTTGCTTCTCTATCAAAAGTAGTAGAAGAAAAGATTGAAAAAGAAAGGGTTCCTGCTCTTCCTTCTCCTTACTTTCCGGCTTTGCCGAAGCCAAAAGAGGAACCTAGCTTGTCCAAAGAAAAAATAGAAAGTATAGAAACTCCAGAAACACCAGAACTTCAAGAAGCATCAAGGACTGAAGCTTTAACACCACAAGAAAAGGTAGAAGCTCTAAAACAACCAGAAACAGTAGAAGTTCAAAGACCATATTTACCCAGAAGAGAAATAGAGGACCCTGAGCTTCAAAAGATAATTTCTACTATCAATAGATTGCAAGAAAAAATCATAGAACTAAAACAAAAAGGCCAGGATACAAAAAACCTTGAAAGAAAACTTGAGAAACTTGAAAGACTGAAAGAAAGTAAGCTCCGAAAACTGGGTGAATAAAAATGGCTGCCGAAAACTATTTTGCTGGGTTAATAGCAGGCTTTTTGATAGCCCTAACTGCAGCTATATTTATCCAATACTTTGGAGTATCTAAGTGGGATCCTCTCATAGCATTTATCATAGTAGACCTAGCCTTTCTTTTCTTTGTCGGAATTCCGTTTAAGTTTCCCGGCACCGTAATCCTTTCCATAGGCATTCTATTTATAGGGTATTTGGCATACGGACCATACTCTGGCTACTTACGCCCTATCTTCCATGATGTTGGAAAAACCTTTGAGCGGATTCCGGCAAATGTTGAAAAGACTGTGCATTGCCTAACCCTGCTCTTTACAAATCCGATGGCTTATACTGAGGAATGTGTCGTTACCCAACCGAAGGAAGCACCAGGAGAAAAGCCGGAATATGCAAATGCCTTAGAAGCAACCCAGTTTAAAATCATTCCCCAGAAGCTTTATCCCGGAAACTCTGTAGCGGTAACTATGCAGTTGGAAAATAAAGGTGATTTCGATGCAGAAAATGTTACGGTCAAATTATTTTCCGGGGAGTACGAAAGGTGCGATTTAAAGGTGCTGGACCTTTCAAAGGCTGAAGAATTTAAGCTCGGCACCCTCAAAAAGGGAAGTGTAGAGTTCATCTCAAATGAAGGGTTTGTTAATAACCCTTGGGGTGAGAATTTGGAAGGAAGGACAGAAGGTCCTGAGAAATGGAACTGCTCGGCAGGAAAGGCTTACAATGTTTCTATTAAGCTGGAAAGCGGGCTTACAGGCTATCAGAACTATACTGAATGCTCTTTATCATGTGAGGATTCAAAACCTTCCTCAATAACATGCTCTGAATGGGAGTGCGAAAAGGTTAAAGGAAACTGGACCTGCACCAAAAAAATGAAGTGCGATTATGTAAAATACAAATCTTTAACCACAGGCTCAGTCGGATTCAAGGTTAGCTATAGATACAAAACAGAAAGCTATACCCCTATAAAGCTGCTTAGGAAAATAAATCTTCAGAAGGAGGAGGGAGCGATAGGAGAGGTAGAAACCTCATTTGTAAAATCCGCTCCTGCAGCAATTATCCTTGCAACCAGAAAGGCATTAGTAAAGGAAAGTTTGGGTATGAATAAGGCAAGCGTTACGGTAACCCTGAAAAATAGAGAGCAAGATAGCAGGGTTATATTTGAGAAAGGTGATGAAATTAAAATCTACCTTCTTAATAAGGAGAATAGAAAATACCTGAACTTTTCCTGCAGGGAGGAGGAAGAGGAAGGAATTGTGAATTGCAGCAAAGAAGGTAACAACATTACTCTAACTTTCAAAGAGAAAAAAGAAATAGGGCCTAATGAAGATTTGCCTTCAATTTACCAGTTCGACATAAGGCTTACCGAAGATTTTGATAAGGATGAATTGGAAATCAATCTGATGGCTGAAGCCGAATACCGGGTAATAACCACATTTGAGGATGTAATTACAGTTCAGAAGCCTTTTGAGCCTTCCGATTAGGCAATTTTTTTACTCTACCACAACAGGCAACCTTTGGGAAAGACCATAAACCAGCTCTGAAATTTTATCTACTCTTTCTTCCAACTCAGCCAGTCTTTCCTCTATATTTCGAAGGTTGGGTGCGGTTATGTTCTCTACTTTGCTCCTCACTTCCTCAGAAAATTTTTCAAAGTCCTCTCTGCTTACTAATTTGCTAAGATGCTGAGAGAAATTTTGAATTAGTCTGGTAATTTCTTTATCCAGCAAAACCGGAAGCTCTTCCTTTTTCAAAAGTTCGAGTCTATTTTCCAACTCCATAAGTTTTGAGCCGTAAGAGGTTAGCATTTCCGCCTGCTTCCTTATAGCCTGCTTTATCTCTTCCCTAACCTCCCGCTCAAAGGATTCCTCAATTTTGTCAAACCTATCCTTAATCTCCTGGGTAAAAGCCTGCTTCTCCGACTCTAACCTGCTCAGGTCCTCCCTTATCTTATTGGAAAGTTTTGAAAAAATTGCCTCATCATTTTCCAACCTCCTTTCCAACTTCCCCAAAGCCTCTAGTTCTTTCGGTAATTTTTCCTCAAATTCCTTCATCCTCTCCAAACTTGCCAGGACACCCCTTCTGATCTCCAAAATTTCTTCCTTCAGGAGCTCCATCCTTTTTGTGGTTTTTCTTAGTTCTTCTGAAGAAGGGATTTCCTCAATCTTAAATTTGCTCTTTATTGTTTCGATTTCTTCTCTCAGAGCTTCTATCTTTCGGTTCAATTCCCTTAAACTGATACTCGGACTTTCTTCCAGCTCCTCAAATTCCATAATTTCTATGTACCGAATATATATAAAAAATTTTGAGAGTTTTTATTTTATGAAGGTAGGGAAAGGAGCATGCAAGAATTGTAAAATGATAGTGTTTGAAGGAGATACATGCCCGGGATGCGGAGGAAAGGAATTTACTGAAAATTGGAAAGGGCTTATGGTAGTCTTCGACCCCGAAAATTCTGAGGTGGCAAAAGAGTTCAACATAAACAAAAAAGGGACTTATGCCATAGTGGTTTAGTTAGAGAGCTTTGTTTCAGCCCGGCTCTGGCTTGAATAGAGAGATTTAAAACCCATTTCCAATGATAGAAATAGATGTTTGGGTTCGATTGGGAGAAAACTCCTCCTTTTAACTAACCAGCCTACAACTTCCTTAAAAGCTCTACCAGTTTTTCATCTACCTTTAATTCTTTGTTTCTTTCAGCAATGAGTTTTTCGAGCTCTGCCATTTTTGTTTCCAGCTTTTGCAACCTCGAATTTATCTCCTTTAAATCATTGGATTTCAACATGCTCAAATCATCGCCGAGCTTTGAAATCCTGGCGGATTGCGCATTTATCTTTTCCTTTATGGCTGCTACCAGCTCTTCCATAAACTTCGAAAATTCAACCTCCTCCGCCATGTTTTATTTTATTTTGAAAAAAATAAAAAAAGGTTTTATGGATAGAAAGGTTGTTATTTTTATTATCAGTCTTTTGGCGGTTTTTGGAGTATTTGCTCAGGTAGGATTCTGCAATGGTGGTGATGGCAAGAAAAAAGATCCTTGTGAAGGTGTACACTGTCCAGGTCATGATGACTTACCTTGTGATGATGAATGTTCTGGTGAAGGTAGCCCATCCTCGGTAAGTACAACAACATATTATTCTGATTCTCTATTCCCCGAGTATGTAGAATATAGTTCGGATTATTATTATGGTTCACCTCCTTCTTTCATAGACAGAATATACTATACATATAGTTGCGTGAAAAGAAAAAATAAATGCTGCTGCACCGGGAAAAAGAGCTGTGATGAGTGTGAATCTACAACCATAAGTTGTAAAGAATGGCAAAAATGCTATATCTCTTCGATTTTTTCGGGATGTATATGCGACGAAGAAAGGTGTGAAGCTTTTTGTATAAAGAATGCTCCCGTATATGATGGAGATCAATATAGCGGATGCAGTAAACCTTCATCTACAGAAAAAGGCAAATATAGATTAGAAATCCAAACCAACAAAGGTTACAAAAATTGTGATTGGGATCCTGAAAGCGGTAAATGCTGGAAGCGTTATTACTGCTCAGAAAAAAGGAAAGATTATTGTTATTGCGGTTTTTTTACAATCAAAAATAGGCACGAATGCGATGACGCCTTTATAAATGACTCGCACCCCTGTGCCTCAGGAAACTGCGCTCCGAGTTTTGAGGGGGGAAGAGCGGTTTGCTTGCCAGATAAAAAATGTTGGTGGGATAAAGATGGGGATGGAATTTACGATGATGACGAAATTTTTGATGAAAATCGAGAAGGAGAGCACTATACTATAGCAGGTTACAACCTCACCTGTAAAAACGGAAAATGGTTTTTCAAACTTGATGATAATGCGGGAGAAACCGTTGCGATTGAATTGTGGAACAATACCTTGAATGCCTATCCTAAGGAATGGGAAAAGAGCCAGAAAGGAGTATATTGGGGACTCGAGCAGGTAATTGTCTTTAAATTGACCGAGAACAGGGATATTTTTGTCTATACCAATCCTAAAAGGCCTAAGGGTAAAAAAGTTTATATAGAAGTTTATAAATGCCCGAGTGAAGGTGATGCTTATTTGGACAATTGCGGCTCTTCTATTGAAAGTGGGACAGATGAAATTGTCCTAGAAAACCAACCCAGAGGCTGGTACATGGTGAAGTTAAGGAGCAATGTTAATCAACCTGGTTACAAGGTGA
>CAZCGS010000033.1:7908-9392 GCA_964498505.1 uncultured archaeon | reverse complement strand
GTCGGACTGCCCGTCATCCATCATCCTTTAGTCAGAAAGTAAACCATCCTCATCCTAATTTAATTGATTTTTTATCTTTAAATTATGGGAAAAAGCAAGATAAAGGAATATTTGGAAAATCCGGCACCCCTAAAAGTTTTGGAGAATACCTTTAGGGAAATAAAAAAAATTCAGGAGAAGTACGAGCCTTTTATTACAATAACTGAGGAGCATGCTTTCGAGCATTTAGAGAAAAAAATAAAGGAAAATCCTGAGTTTATAGGATTGCCTTTCTCGGCAAAGGATTGTTTGTGCACCAAAGGAATTTTGACAACAGCTGGCTCAAAAATTTTGAATAAGTATATTCCTACCTTTGATGCTACAGCAATTGAAAGGTTAAAGGAAGTAGGAATTTTAATAGGGAAAACTGCGATGGATGAATTCGGATTCGGGAGTTTTTGTGTAAATTGCCATTACTGCAAACCGAAAAATCCTTGGGATAGGCATAGGGTTTGCGGAGGTTCTTCAGGAGGGGCTGCATGCATAACCTCTTTGCTAAAACAACCCCATCTCGCAATAGCTGAAAGTACCGGAGGGAGTATTTCATGCCCTGCAAGCTTTTGCGGTGTTTTTGGGTTAACTCCGACCTATGGTTTAGTTTCGAGATGGGGGCTTATAGATTACGCAAACAGTTTGGACAAAATAGGTTTAATGGCAAAGGATATATTCGGAATTGCTTGGGGTTTGAATGTAATTGCGGGATATGACGGAAAGGACAGCACATGCATAAAAAAGGAGCCAGAGGATTATACAAAATACATTGAGATGGATGTTTCTAAGATGAGGGTAGGGGTCATAAAAAACTATTTTGAAGGTATAGACGAGCATGTTGAAAAGGCTGTTTGGATCGGAATAAAGAAAATAGAAGGTTATTGTAAGGAGGTTGAGGAGATTGAATTACCTTTGTCAGAATATGCACTGCCTTCCTATTACATAATTGCGCTAGCCGAAGCATCAACAAATCTTGCAAAATTTTGTGGGATGAGGTATGGGTATGAGGAGGAAATAAATGAAAACTCGGGAAATTTCAATGAGTATTTTTCAAGGATTAGGGCTGAAGGATTCGGAAAGGAGGCAAAGCGTAGGATAATCCTGGGAACATTTTACAGGAAGGCTGGATACAGGGAAAGATATTATATCAAGGCCTTAAAGGTAAGGGCTTTGCTGGTAAAGGAATTTAAAAAAGCATTCAAGAAGTTTGATGTCCTTGCATCTCCTACAATGCCGATAGTTGCGCCAAGATATACGGAAATAGCGGAACTTACTCCCATGCAGTGCTATGTCATGGATAGGCTAACTGTTGCTCCTAATTTGGCAGGAATTCCTATGTTAAATGTTCCTTGTGAAAAAGTTGGAAATTTGCCGGTAGGTTTGCACCTGCTTGCAGACCATTTCAAGGAAAAGAATTTAATTACATTGGGGAAATTTTTCGAAAGTCCTGAGCC
>CAZCGS010000033.1:0-7808 GCA_964498505.1 uncultured archaeon | reverse complement strand
CTAACCCAAAAGTTTACTTACAATTTCCTTGGCATCGAATTCTTTCAAATCCTTATATTCCTGACCAACGCCTAAAAAAAGAATCGGCTTTTTGCAGATGTCTCTTGCAGCTAAAATAGCTCCTCCTTTTTCATCAACATCCGCCTTTGTTATAATTAAAGCATCTACCTTTACCGCTTCATCAAATTCCCTTACCTGGTTTATTATGTCGTTGCCTGTCAAAGCATCAACCACCAGAATTTTTAAATCGGGATTGTTCACCCTGCAAATCTTCTTTATCTCTTCCATCAAATTTTTATCGGTATGGACCCTTCCTGAAGTATCTGCCAGAACAACACATTTTTTATCTGCCGCATATTTTTTGGCGTCAAAGATGACCGCTGCTGGATCGGCTTTATAGGTATGTTTTATAACCTTTATTCCCAATTTCCTTGCGTGGTATTCTAATTGCTCAATTGCGGCAGCCCTGAAGGTATCGGCAGCAGCAAAGACGCAAGGAATATCGAACTGCTTAAGCAAATAACCTATTTTTGCTATGGTTGTTGTTTTTCCCGAGCCGTTGTACCCTAAGAATAAAATCAAAGGTGCATGATCAAGATTTTTTGAAATCATGTCTATAAAATCAATTTTTTCCTGGTCAAGGATTTCAAGCAGGATTTCTTTTAATAAGGTTTCTATTTTTCCCCGAGAGCCTTTCTCGAGTTTTGTTTTAAGTAAGGTGCATATTTTTTCAGCGGTATCCAAAGGCACATTAACCCTTACCAAATCCAGTTTTATTTCTTCCAGCTCTTCCTCCCTTATTTTTCTCCTCCTAACAGTTTTCTTTTTAAGCTCTTTTTTAGGAGCTTTTTTTGGTTCCTCAACCTTTTCCTCAACAATCCTCTTCTTCCTAAGTTTCCCTACTATTTGCTTTAACTTGTTTTTCAAAATTCCAAACATAAAAAAACAAATAAAAACAAAATTAAAAAAATCGCCAATTATTTCTTCCTTCTCTTTGTGGTTTTTTTCTTTGTTGTTCTCTTGGTGCTCTTCTTTGTCTTCTTTGCCTTGGAACTTGACTTCTTCTTTGCTGCCATGATTTTTTTTGTTTTTATTTATATTTATAAGTTTCGGAGGTTAGATAAACAATTCCCTTAATGCATCTCCGGGCTTTCTTGACCTTACTATTCCTGAAGCTATCAGAACACCTTTTGCTCCCAACCTTTTTGCTATGATAACATCCTCTCTACTTTTTATTCCTGCTCCGCAAAGCAGAGGAATGTTTCCAGCATTTTCTACGCTTTTTTTGATTAAATCTGGTTTTGCTTTGCTGACCGAAACATTACCCCCTATAAGTTCTTTCGGCTCTACCGCAATGAAATCCGGTTTGACTTCAAAATTTGCTATTTTCTTTACTTCTGAAGCGTTTTCACAGCAAACAATCACTTTCAGCTTAGCTTCCTTAGCCCTTCTTATGTAAGATTCCAAAAGGTTTAAAGGAATCCTTTTTTCAGAATGGTTTAGCAAAGTTCCTTTTGCTCCCGCTCGCCTTACAGATTCTGGCAAGATTGAACCAGTATAAGCGCCATAGCCAATATTGTCTATATGCTGGGAAAAAATTGGTAAGGTGACTTCCTTTGAGACTCTAAAGATGTCTGCCGGCTGAACTGCTAAGATAACCTTTTTCCTTTCCTCTTTGGATACCTTCTCTAAAGCTTTTGCAAGTTTTAAGGCGTTTTCTCCTGTCCCTTCTTTATAACATTTGAAGTTTATTACATACAGCATAAAAAGAAATCAAAGAAAATAAAATAAAAATGGTCGAGGTAAGGATAAGGGAAAGGTCCGGGATGGCAAGGCTTGGAGAGATAGAAATAGGCAAAAAGAAAATTAAAGTACCCAATATGGTTGCGGTTGTTGATCCGAAAAAGGAGGTAGTAGAGACTTCCTATTTTAAAAAGGTTGGGGTCGAAGTTCTGATGACGAGCGCCTTCCTGCTCAGAGAGCTGAAAGAAAAAAATGTGAAAAAATTGTTCAAATGGAATAAAATATTTTTCATAGATTCAGGTGCATACCAAATGTTTTCCTTAGGTATCAGAAATATAAAGGAAAGGGAAATCATAAAGATAGAGAAAGAAAGCAAAGGGGATGTAATAACTGCATTGGATTCTTTTGTTAGGTTAGAAGAGGATTTTGAGGTGGCAAGGAAAAAGGTTGAGGAAACAATTCTTGCATGCAGAAGATGGGCGGAATTTGCCGAAGAGGTTAAAAGAGTTGCAATGTATCCTGTGCAGGGAGGTTTGTTCAAAAAACTAAGGGAAAAAAATTGTAAGGAGATAAAGGATTTGGACGGTTTTTTCGGGGTTGGAGGAATAGTGCCCCTCATGATGAATTATCAATTTAAGGAGTTGGTTGATGTAATAATGGTTTGTAAAAATAGGTTAGCATCAAACAAACCTTTGCATTGCTTTGGAGCTGGACATCCGATGGTGTTTTCAATTTTATGTTATATGGGGGTTGATACCTTTGATTCAGCAATGTATGCATTGGCTGCAAGGGAGGGAAGGTATCTAACTTCAAACGGAACTCTCAAATTGGAAGAAATGGAAGAATTTCCGTGCATGTGTAGCATCTGCTCCAAATATACACCAAAGGAGGTTAGGGAAATGGAGGCAAGGGAAAGGGAAAAGGTTATTGCAAAGCATAATTTGAATGTGTGCATGGAGGAAATTAGAAGGATAAGGGAAGCTATCAGAAAGCAAAGGCTCTTTGAATTGTGTTTAAGTAGGGCTAAGGCGCATCCAAGGTTATACGAAGGGTTTATCCATTTGGTTAAAAAGTACGGAAAGGTGATAGAAAGGTACGAGCCTGTTGAAAGAAAATACGGAATGTTTTTGTTTGAAAAAACTTGCCAGAAAAGGCCTGAGATGATTAGGGCAAGGAAAAATGTTAAAAGGGTAGGGGCGAAAAGGTTTTTTGAATTTCCTGGGATCGGAAAGGTTCCTTTAGGATTGAGATATGCCTTTCCCTTTTCCCAAACAGAGTTCGGGTTTGATTTTGAAATAAGGGAAAAGCCTAAGGCAAAGGAGCAGATAAAGCAAACCTTGAAGTATCAATTTGGAGAAAATGCAAGCAAGTACTTTAGAAAAATAGAGGTGAAAAGGTCGAAGACGGGCAGGATAAGGTATGTTTTGGTAAAAGGAAGGCTTGCGGGAAGTATAAGGGCGAGCGACGGATTATTTATTCCTACCCTTTTCGGAGCCGAGCTTATAAAAAAGGCTCTGCCCTTCCCTAAAAACAGAGTTGTTATAGCTGAAGAGGCTAAGGAATGGGTCGGGAAAGGTGCATCAGTATTTTGTAAATTTGTGGTAAAGGTGGATAAAGAGATAAAGCCGTTTCAGGAAGTTTTTGTTGTTGATAAGGATGATAACCTAATAGCCTGCGGAAAAACTTTATTGAATGCAAGAGAAATCATGGAGTATAAAAATCATGTGGCAGTAAAGGTTAGGCACAGTTTGGGAGAATAAAAGGCTTTGTTTACCGAAGTAAATAAATATTTAAATACTTTTGTTTACAAAAGTAAACAAGCAATTTAAATCATTTTCTCGTTTTTATAAATTCTATTGAAAGATTTTTATGTACGAAGAAACTGAAAGGAAGGTAAAAGAGAACATCATTGGAGAAAGAAAAACGGTAGTTGAAGGGATACCTATTTCGTATAAAATATACAAACCTCTTGAAAGCTATGAGCATCGGAATGCTGAATGGTGTTGGGTCGATTCAAATGGTAATATTTATGTCTGTGAACTGCGGGGTGTAAGAGAAGAGCTTCGGGAAAAATTTATGGACGTAATTGCTTACCATGAAAAACTGGAATTCGAATGGCTAAAAAGTCAAGGATTGCCTGCGCCGAAATGGAAAATAAATTCGAAAGATGAAATTGAAATTGCAGAAGAAATTCACTACAAAGCTCATTATTACGAACTTATTGCAGCAAAAAATATGGGAATCCTAGAAGAATACCATAGATGGAGACCCAAAGAACGGGTTACTGATGACTTTTTAAGGCAGATTAAATCTAAAGCTTCCTGAAAAAGAAGATTATGGAAAAGGCAAAGGTTGAGAAGGAGGCAGTAGAGGTTCTAAAGGAGGCCGGAAAAAGGGCTCCGAAACTGTTTGGAATTCCTTCAGGAGTTAAAGGGCTCGATGAACTATTTTTTACAACCAAAATAGAAGACGGAAAGGTTAAAAAGGTTCCGTTAGGAGGAATTCCCCATTTGGCTGTAGTGAATATAACCGGAATCTCTGACACGGGAAAAAGTTTGATGGCGGAGCAGTTCGCTGTTTCCCAAGCATCCAAAGGTTACAGGGTTTGTTTTGTTACGGTAGAGTCCCCTTCATCCTTTGTTGCTATGGGATTGAAGGAAAGGGCGAAGGCTATGGGAATAGAGTGGGAGAAAATAGAGGATAATATTGTTTTGATAGATGCTTCCACTCATGCAAATTTAAGGGAGGACATTCAAACCCTTTTGAATACCATTGAGTACGCTATAAAGAATTACGATACCAAATCTGTTGTTATAGATTCTGTTACGGGTCTTTTTGAAGCTAAAGAAATGTTGGCAAGGCAGATAGTGAGAAGGCTTTTCAATTTTATGAAGTTTCATTATCAGACCGGAATTTTCATTTCTCAGAAAAGGAGCGGGCATGAAGAGCTTACAGCAGAGGCTGCGGGAGGATATGCTGTTAGTCACATAGTTGATTGTTCCATAGTTGTTTCGAAAGAGCTGATAATGAGTAAGCATATTGCATCTCTTTACAAAAAACCTATTGGATCAATAATAAGGCTTATAAGGATAGATGGATGCAGGCTTTGCGGTCACGATACAAGAACTCACCTTTTTGAAATAACGGAAACCGGGTTGGCAAGGGTTGGACCTGCCTTAGAAGAAATTTTAAAAGAAAGGTAATATTATGGTGCTGGAAGTTAAGCCGGTTGAGGAAGAGGTGGATGCAAAGGTGATGAGGGTCTTTCTGAAAAGTATAGAAATTTTGGGAGGGCCCAGAAAACTTGTTGAATTGAGAAATTTAACCTGGTTGCCCAGCTTAATGCTGGCGAGCTATGCAATAGTGTACTCTAAGGAAAAGCTTTATCCTGCAGAAAAGATTGCGGAAATTTTGGGAACCACCAAGCAAACCGTTGAAAGCATTTTGAGGGCTGACCCTAAAGTTATAAAGGAAAAATTGGAATCTTTGGCAGAGGAAAGGGAAGAGGAAAAGAAGACTCATAATGCGGGAGCATTGGCAAAGCTTGCTTATCAGGAAATTTCGGAAGGAAGGGATGAAATAAATGTGGCTATAGAGATAACAAAAGAGGTCGCAAAAAGTTTGGGTGAGGATTGGGCATTCCATTTGCTGACCAAAATAAAAGGCACAGATTTTCCGGTAAATAAAGAAACTCTTGAAACCAAATTGGAGGGGATGAAAATAAAAGGTAAAGAGGTTAAGGAAATTCTGGAAAAATTGGATTATCCTATTAAAACTCCGGCAGAGCTTTTGCATAAAATAAGGGTGGCTCTTGGAAAGTAAAATTTTTTGATTTTTTATTTTCCAAAATATAAATTTCCCATTTATTAAGAGAATTTATATATTTTTGCTATTATTACTTTATGATAAATGTGATAGAAAAAATGATTGGAAAAGGGAACAATGAACTAAGTGAAGAAGAAAAATACCGGAGGGCAATAAAAGAGTATAAACTGAGAGAAGAAGACGCCCAACTAATACCTGGAAAACCGGTTGAGATATATGTTAGAGATGATGTTTTGGGAAAAGATGGAATACTTAGATTGGGATTTGAAGAAATACATCCGTTTGACAAGCGATGGGACGAAGGTTATCTAGGTATTTATAAAAAAGACCCAAGAATAGTGGTTAAAGTATATTATCGTAAATGGCATGCTATAGTTCCTGGTGTATTGTATGAAGCAGATTCTAGCGAAGACTATGCTACTATTGAATATAGAGGAGAAAAATTCAGAGAAATCGGAAGGACTACAGACATTTTGTGCTTGGATGAATGGGAAATACATCCAGAAATAGTAGAAACAGCTATTCAAGAAATTAAGGAAAACCGGATATCTAGCGTAACTCAGTTGTTAATAGATATGGTAAAAGATCAGCAAGAATTGGAACGTTGGAGATATAATTCAAAGTGGAGATTGTTGAATAATGAAGATGACTGGCAGTTAGGACCGGAAAGAAAATATGATGACCGCGAGCTTTGCAATGGCTTCGCCAATTTACTTAATAGCAAAAATCACAATAAAAATCAGTAAATTTTTTTATTTTCTTTTTAATAGTTTTCTGTTTCCTTCTCTTTCGAATTTAAAAAAAGGTTACTAGCAGCTAAATTAATCAAAAATAAACGCTTTTTAAGCTTTTTAAGTTAATAAGTTGTTAAAATAATTATGCCTTGGGGATTTGGAGGAGGACCTTGGTGGGCTTTAAGTCCGGAAGAGAGAAGAAGGTTCTGGAGGTATGGCTGGAGGTGCTGGAGATTTCCTTGGTTGCCAAGAGGGTGGTGGGCATTGCCTTACTTTGAATTTCCGGCACTTACCAAAGAGGAGGAAATTGCTATGCTTGAGGAGGAGCAGAAAATGTTGAAGGAAGAGCTTGAAGAAATCAAGAAAAGGTTGGAAGAGCTTAAGGGTGAGAGGCAGGAAGGTAAGAGTTGATTATGAAGGTTGCAGTAGCTTCTAAGGGAAGGGAAATGGAAAACGAGGTTAGTGAAGTGTTCGGAAGGAGTCCCTATTTTATCTTTGCCGAAGTGGAGGAAAAGGAAATAAAAAAAACAGAGGTAATAGAGAATGAAAGTTTGGAGCAGAGGGGTGGGGTTGGGATTTCTGCAGCCAGGTTAGTTGCTGAAAATGGTGCTGAAGCTGTAATAACCGGAAATATAGGACCTAGAGCCTTTTCCGTTTTAAAACAGTTTAATATTGAAGTTTACAGCAAAGGAAAATGCAAATCTGTTAAGGAAGCTTTGGAGGAATTTATTGATGGAAGGTTGGAAAGGATAATATGAAAATAGCCGTTCCGAGTGAAGGGAGAAAGGGTTTGGAAGAAAGGGTAGCCGAGCATTTCGGCAAATGCAATACCTTTATCTTTTTGAATGAAAAAGGAGAGGTTGTTGAAATAATAGAAAAAGGCTTTGAACTTCCTCCCGAAATTATTAAAAAGCATAACGCAAATATCGTGCTGTGCAAAAATATCGGTTTGAAAGCTTTCAATTTGTGCAAAAAGTTAGGAATAGAGGTGTTTGTAGGAAATGGTGAAACCGTTAAAGAAATGTTTGAGCTTTGGAAGGAGAATAAGGTTAAAAAGGCTGAAGTTGAAGACCTTTGCAAAGGGTCAAAATGAAAAGGCATATAATGCATCTTTCGGCTGAGCCTTTTACTTGGATAAAAGAAGGGAAAAAGGTGGTCGAGGTTAGGTTGTACGATGAAAAAAGGAGAAAGGTGGAGTTGGGTGATGTTATTATTTTCAAAAAATTGAACAGCAAGGAAGAAATTAAGGTTAGGGTTAAAGGGTTGCTAAGGTTCCAAAGCTTTAGGGATTTGTTCATGTTTGTTCCAAAGAAATATTTGGCTCATGAAGCTTTAAGTTTGGCCGAGCAGATAGAAAGGATGAGAGAATACTACTCGGAAGAGGAGGAAAGGAAATACGGTGTGTTAGCGATTTGGTTTGAGGTGATTGATGATGGAAAAGATAATTCTGAAGGTTGAAAATTTGAGTGTTGAATTGGATGGTGTAAAGATTATAAAAAATCTATC
>CAZCGS010000032.1:0-9617 GCA_964498505.1 uncultured archaeon | reverse complement strand
TACTGGCGGATTCATGGCTCTCTTCTCCAAAGAAGGTTGGGAAATAATTAAAAAAGAATTTGATGAAGAATGTAACATAATCTTTTGCATTTCTCCTTTCACTCTTGAAGAATTTTTCTTTAATATTCTTTACAAAAAAAGGGAAAAAGAGATAATAGAAAAATTTTGCGGTGGTATAGAAGAAGATCCGAAAAAGAGGGCTAGCGCATTTTTTCAAAAATTTGGAGAAAGCTTCGCAAAATTTCTAAGTAGTTTTGAAAAAGTTGGTGTTGAAAGCAATGTTCTATTTCTCTTTGCAAATAAGAATATTCTTACCAGACTGACAAAAAATGTTAAAACTTATGACTTACTCCATTTACTCACAGCTATATCGAATCGTCTCGATGGATTTCTTACAACCGATGAAAAATTTATTGAATGGTTAAAAAGAAATAAAAATCTTTTTGAAAGAGATATCCAACCTGATTTTAAGATTCTCTTAATGAATGTGAAAGAATGCAAATTAAATGTTTTGAGATTTAACGATATATAAAGGTTCTTGAATGAGAATTCAACGCAAAAATCAAAACAATAAAGCAAGAAAAAGAGAGGTACGGAGTTTACCAGGGTAAACTGAGTCCTCAATTCACCAATCTTTTAATTACAAAACCTTTCACTACATCAAAATCAGGCAACTCCTCCAAAACAAAAGGTTTTAGCTCCGCCTTCCATATTGGTTTTATTTCATTGATTCGCCTTTTTATCAAATTGATATTAAATCTCATCCCAAATATCTCTAATTTTTCTTCTACAAGTTTTTTGTCGAACTCTGAAATTCTCAGCAGGAAAAATAAATCGTAAAGGTCTCTTGCATTTTTTCTGGCAAGCAATGAATGAATCTTTTCTGCCACCATTTCCTTTAATTTCAAAATCTTAAGGGTGAAAGGTTTAATATCTATATAATCCGGAACATAGCTTTTCAAATCAAAGCCCAACAAGGCTTTATTTTTCAAGCTTACATCTATCCTTACCGTATTATAGGAAGTTAGAACTCCCTTAAATCTTAATTTGAAAAGCAGACTTGTTTTAAATCTTTTTGTGTTTACCTCAGCATTCAACTTTCCAGCTATTTTCAAAATCTTATCTTCTATTCTTTCTTTCGGATCAAGCAGAGTAAAATCTAAATCTTCGGAAAATCTCGGCATGTTATAAAGCTTGCATAATGCTGTGCCTCCTTTAAAAACAAGGTTGTTGGTGAGCTTAAAAATCCAATAGAGCAACTTGTCCTGAAAATAGTCCTTTTCTATATGCTCTCTATTTTTCAATCCCTTTTTCTTCCCTATCTCTAAAAGCAATTCTCTATCCATTTTCAATCAGCCTCCATTTTTTATTTTTCTTTCCCCTTTTTGCTTTTAACGGGTCGAGAAAGATATATCTATGGTTGATAAACGCCTTTAGCTCATCATAAACTTCAAATCCATTTCTTTCCGCAAGAAAACCTATGCGCTTTATTATCGAGCTCTTTTTGATTTTCTTTAGGTAAGAAACGAGTTTGTCCGAATTCACTTCGGAAAATGCTTCTTCAATTACTGATAAAGGAACTATGCCTACCGAGTCTATTATTGCCTTTTCTATTGTGGCGATAGGAATCTTAAAATTTCGGTAAGTTTTCAGCTCAAATCCAAAAAAATACCGGGTTGGGAAATAGCAAATCCTTTGGATGAAGTTTATCTCCTTTTTCGTTTTCGGAGTAAAGCAGAAAACAGCATTTGGTATTTGGGTTATTGAGTGATGAAATGATAAGGCTGAGATGCTGGAAATATAGCTAGGCCTTATAATAAAAGTGCTTACGAGGAAAGCATCTTCGTGAAAAGTATAAACATCCCTCATTATTTTTTTAATAACCCCTTTTTCAACCTCTCTCTTCAGAAATTTTTTTGCATAGTCCTTGCTTTTTATTATCTGCGCTACATCTGAAAGGCTGAATATAGGAGCCTTTTTAAAATGCTTTAGGATTTCCAACTCGTACATAAACCTATTTTGCTTTCTTGATATATAAAACTTTTTCATCAAGAAAGTAGATAAAAACATCCACTTTTTAATTAAATTTGTTTGGGTTTACACTGTAAACTAAGTAAAAAATTTAAATACTATAATTGTAATTACTATAATTATGATTATAGTAAACAGGATTACAGATAAAAAGCGGATTGAAAAACTCAAACCGCCAATATTAATTTATGGAAGAAGAAAAACCGGGAAAACCTTTTTTGCGAAGGAATTTTTTAGCAATGCTTACTATTTTTTTGTAAGGAGAAACAGGAGTATTTACTTCGAAAATAGAAATGAATCTATTACTTACAGGGAGTTAACAAGAATTATAGAAGAATTTAAGGAAAAAACGATAATAGTCGATGAATTCCATAGATTACCAGAAGAGTTTTTGGACTGGTTGCATATAAAATCTCCCAAAAACCTTGTGCTCGTAACATCAACCCTTCACCTAGTCAAAAATTTGTTGGAAAAAAACTCTCCGATTCTCGGTCTATTTTTAGAGTTTAGAATGGATTTGGTGGATGAAAGGGATATCCTGCTAAATCTTAAAGAAAAAATCAAGGATTATAAAAAGCTGATCGAATTTTCAACTTATCTGAGAGAGCCGATGCTACTAAAATGGTTCGGTATTAACCTTGCCTCCATACTTAAGAACCTAAAATTAGTTATTCCATCTCTTGTAGGAGAGATTTTTGCAGAAGAGGAAAAGGAACTCTCTGAAAGATACGAAGGGATAATAAGGGCTCTAAGCTCTGGAAAAACCACGCTTTCAGAGATAACCTCCTCCCTCTATTCCAATAAACTCATACCGAAACAGGATGTTTCAGCTGTAAAACCATACCTTAACACCTTGCTCGAAATTGGATTGGTAAAAAGGGTCCCTGAATATTTCGGAAAAAGATATTACTACTTTGTTTCCTCTCCAGTAATAGATCTGTATTACTATCTTGACGAAAAGTACAACTTCTCGGAAAGGGATCTTGAGGAAAAATACATAACTGAAAAAATCCCGATGCATGTTGAAGACTTTATAAGAGAACTCTTAGGCAAAATCTTTGGGATGAGAACTTTCATCATAAATAAACCCAATATGGAAGTGGAAATAGCATTAGCAAGATTTAAAAAACTCAAGATTGTTGGAGAGGTTAAATGGAAGAAAAAGGTTAGCAAATCCGAAATAAAGAAGATAGAAGAAAAATTGGAAAAATTCAAAGGATGCAGAAAAATTCTGGTAGTGCCTTCCGAAGATGCGGTAGAAAAGGAGCCGGAAGGAGTAGAGGTGTGGGATGTAGGAAAGATTTTAAAGGAAATAAAAAATTTATATAATTTTCGATTATACTAATTATGATTAGTATAACAAGATACGAAGACTTAAAAAGATGGAAAAGGGTAGGTAAATGGGTTTTGGTTTACGGAAGAAGAAAAACCGGGAAAAGTTACTTTGTAAAAAATTTTGTTAAACATGACAAATATTTCTTCATAGGAAGGGGAGGAAAAATACTTGAAGGAGATAACGCTATATCTTACGATGTTTTTTTAAGGGAGGTGTTTGAAAATCTGAAGAATAATAAAACAATTGTTATAGACGAAATCCAAAGGCTTCCAGAAGAATTCCACGACAGACTACATTCATTGGGCATAAAAGGAAACCTCATTGCAATTTCTTCAACATTATGGATTGCAAAAAAACTTTTGGGAAAAAGGTCTCCTTTGCTTGGATTATTCTCCGAGTTCAAAATGGATATTATTGATGAAAGGGATATTTTAATAAACCTTGCACCGAAAATAAAAGATTATAAAACCCTAATAGAAGTATGCACTTACCTACGAGAGCCATTGCTAATTCCAATATGGGAGGCAAATAAAGAATCTTTTTTGAATAGCATAGCAATAAGCACCAAACTCTCGGTTCCAGCCCTCATAGGAGAAATTTTCTCTGAAGAGGAAAGAGAATTAAGCGCTGTGTACGAAGGTGTTTTAAAGGCTGTTGCGGATGGAAAAAGGGTTTCCGGAGAAATAGCCCAATATCTGTATTCCCTCCGATTAATCCCATACCAAAATCCCAGCTTTGTACATCCGTATTTAAAGTCACTTTTCGAGCTAGGTTTACTTAAGAAGATAAAAGTCTTTGGGAGGAAAAAGTATTACTATTACAATTCCTCTCCAGTCATCGATTTATTTTACTATCTTGATGCAAAATATGGATTTTCTGAGAGAGATATCTCTCCCCAACAAATAGAAAAAATAAGTTTGGAAAGAATTCCCTTTCATGTGGAGCAATTTTTCAGAAATTTGCTTTCAAAAATGTTCGGGCTTTGGAGCGAAATCATTTCAAAACCCGAATACGAAATAGACATTGCTCTAACCGATTTTAAAAAACTTAAGGTAATTGCTGAGGTAAAATGGAAGAATAGGGTGAGTAAAAAAGAGATTGAGAAAATAGAGGAGGTGTTTTCCAATTTTGATTGTAGGAAGATTTTGATTGTGCCGGATAGGAAAGCTTTGGAAAAAGAACCAAAGGGAATAGAGGTGTGGGATGCAAGAACGATTTTGACGAAAATAAAAAATATTTCCAAAAATTTTTATGAAAGAAAGAGTAACAATAAAAATTCCAAAAGAGCTTTATGAAAAGCTGGCAAAGATTATTGAAGGTACAGGATTTTCAAGCGTTACCGAGTTTATAGTCTTTACTATGAGAACAATTGCAATGGGCGGCAAAATTAAAGAAAAAGACCGATTCAAAAAGAAGGAAATAGCAGAGATTAAAAAAAGGTTGAAAAAGTTAGGTTATCTGAAATAAGCTATTACAATTTTTGCAATTTAATTGCAAATAAATATATAAATACATTTGCAATTATAATACCTATGGAAACTCAAAATCCCAAAGCATCCCAAAAAATATTTGTTTTGGATAAAGAAACAATTCCTCTACTCCTCTCATCTATACTTTGGTAAAAGATTCTATCAGCCTCCTAAATTCTGTTATTTTCGGTTTATCCAGATTAACCTCAAAATTTACACTCCAAAATCCGTATTCACTATGATCCCCAAACCTTCCTATAGCTTTCATTCCATGATCAGAAATTATCAAAACCTTCTCAGCCTTTTCTCTAACTTTTCCCGCAATCTCATCCAATTCTTTATAAATTACCTTCATTTTCGGTTTTATCCCAAAGCTCAAATGCCCGATAACATCTGCCAAAGCAAAATATCCTACCAAAATTTCATAATCCTTTTCCAAAGCCTCAAAGAATTCCTTCTTATTTTCCTTATGATTCTCAAAAGCGACTTTGTCATAATCTTCTACCGAATTCTTTTTATCAAAAAATCCTTTCAACAACTCCCTTTCCTTTCGATGATTTTCCTTTTTGTAATTCAGACCTGGCATGTCTATAACCTTCCATTTTTTAAATCTATCAAGAAATGTTTGCTCAGGCTTTAAACTAAAGTCCCAAAGCTCCTTACCTTTTCCCAAGATTTCCTTTTCCAAATTTTTACCTGCCAAAAACGAGCTCCATATAACTATAGTTCTTGGCTCTGAAAACATACTTATATCTGTTTTCCCGAATTTTTCCTGCATAAGGTTTTTGCAATTAAATTCTTTAACATATTCATATTCCAAACCATCCAAACCCAAAATCACCATCATAATACAATCCCTCCTCCTATTATAATATCCTTATCTTTTATAACAAACCTTCCCAACTCGGGCATCCAATGAAACTTCTCAACCGCAATAGGCTTTTTCAGTTTAAAAATTACTTTGCCTATTTCCCCAGCTTCCAAAAACCTTTCCCGAATTCTCTCCAAACTTTCAACATCTATTTTCTCTTTTACCTTTTCTACTTTAGCATTGACCTCCTGAGTAGCACACAAAAGTTTGTAAGAATAGCCTTCCCTAATTTCATTTAATAAGCAAATGACGCTCGCCTCAAGTTTATTTGCAATTACTAAAGACTTTCTTGCAAGAATATCCCCTCTCCTTATTTCAATTTCCTCTTCCAAAATCACACCTACACTTTTAGGTTTCTTAGCTTCCTTAACCTTTTCCTTTCCAACCAAGATCTCCTTTACTCTTCCTTTCTTTCCTTCTGGATAAATAATAACCTCTTCTCCAACCCTCAATTCTCCCGCCAATATGTTCCCAACCGCAACTCCCCTACCTTCTATACTATAAACATCCTGAACTGGCATTAGAAAGGCTTTGTATTTTCCCTCCTCCTTTTGATAATCTAAAGCCTCTAACAAGGTTTCTCCTTCATACCAAGACATATTATCGCTCTTCCTAACAACATTATCTCCATAGTAGGCTGAAATTGGAATAACCTTCCTAACCTTAATCCCTATAGCACCCAAATAATCCAACACCTCCTTCTTTACCTCTTCAAATCTTTCCTTGGTGTATTTAACCTTATCCATCTTGTTAATAGCAACTATGATCTCCTTTATCCCCAAAAATTTTAAAGTATAGGCATGCCTTTTTGTTTGCTCTCTTATCCCTTCCTCAGCGTCAACAATCAAAATAGCATAATCAGCATAGCTAGCTCCAGTAACCGTATTCTTCAAAAATTCCTTATGGCCAGGAGCATCAATGATAAGGTATTCCTTTCCGTTATGTCTGAAAAATATTTGGGTGGTATCTATGGTTATATTCCCTCTCCTTTCTTCTTCCAAAGCATCTGTTAGGTAAGCAAATTCCATCTCCTTTCCCAAAGCCTTGCAAGTTTTTTCAATTTCCTCTATTTTTTCTTTAGGAATAGAATTCGTATCATAAAGCAACCTCCCTATTAAAGTTGATTTTCCGTGATCTACATGCCCAACAACAACAAAGCTTATTATTCCCATATTCTCGCCTTTCCAAATCTAATCCCTTCCCAAAGCCTTTCATGAAGATAATAAAGAAATGTTTTTATTACCAGTTCTGCCATTCCCACCTCTATTGAAACAACTAACCTTCTGGTAAAAATAAAAACTAAAAGTACAGTTGTACCTGTTGCCAATGCTCTCCATGAGATTGCCTTCATAATACTCCTAAAATGACTTTCTCTTGCCATATTCACATGTACCCCAAAGTCCTCAACTTTTGCATCATATACAAGCTCTCCTTATCCTGAGCTCTACCCGCTCTTTCAGAAATTTTTGTTGTTTGTAACTCCTCTATTATTTCGTCTATTGTTTTCGCATTTGAGGGAATTGGAAAGCAACAGGTTTTGCAACCTATGCTCCTATACCTCTTCCCGTTCTTTGCAAAATAAAGGCTTACCACAGGGATGTTTTCCTTTTTTATATATAACCAAACATCCTGTTCTCTCCAATGAAGCATAGGATGGATTCTCAAATGGGCTCCCTCCTCATCAAGCTTTATTAGGTTATATTGGTCCCAGAATTCAGGAGGCTGATCCTTATAGTTCCACCGAAAATTAGAATCTCTGATTGAAAAATACCTTTCCTTTGCCCTAATTCCGTGCTCATCCCTCCTTATAGCAACTAACAAGGCTTTAAACCCATATTTTTTTATTGCCTGCTTTAGAGCCTCTGTTTTTAAAGCAGTACAGCAAGCAAACTTTCCTTTCTCAGGGCTCATCCCTTCTTTTAATGCCTCCTCATTCCTAGCAATTATAAGTTTTAAATTCCATTCCTTAGCATACTTATCTCTAAACTCATAAATTTCCTCAAATTTGTAGGAGGTATCTATATGGATTACCGGAAAAGGGACCTTCCCAAAAAATGCCTTCCTCGCTAGATAAAGAAGGGTCGTGCTATCCTTTCCTATACTCCAAAGCAAAGCCAATTTATCTTTAAATTGATGGTAAGCCTCTCTTATAATAAAAATGCTTTTAGCTTCTAGCTCATCCAAATATTCTGCACTCAAATTTGAGCCTTCAGCCATAAAAATAAAAACCGAATAAATTTAAAAAGGTTTTTGGTTTACGGTGTAAACTAATCAGACTGTAAAAATAGGAAAATTATTTAAGTAATTTTTACAAAAATTACAATATGAAAAAAAGCGAAATCAGAATCTTGCTAAGCCTGGAAGAAGGAAAAACCCCGAAGGATTTGGAAAAAGAGTTAAGAGTTAGCAAAAGCTATCTATCAAAAACCCTAAAATCCCTACTCGAAAAAGGGTTTATTAAGGTAGAAAGAAGGGGAAAAAGAAAATTCTATTCCCTTGCCGAAAACCCTTTTTTAGAATTAATCATTAAAATCCTAAGGAAAAATCCAAGGATACTGGAAGGAAAAAGGGAGATTTTACTGGCAAAACTTAATGAACCAAAAAGCTTAGCCCAACTCCAGGCAGAAACAAATCTTTCCCTAAAACAAATTTTAGAATATCTTAAGGAATTTCAATCCTTAGGGATTACAGAAAAAACAAACGGCAAATTCAGAATTTTGGACAAAGATGTAGAAAGACTTGCAGAGCTATTAAGGATAAAGAAAGGGATAGTTTGGGAGAAAGGAAAAGAATGTTTAATTGAAAGTGAAAAACCTAGAGAAGGAAGTTTAACGGCATTCAGCCTCTTTCCATCTTACAACCTTAAAATATTTCCGGACAGATTTTATTATTACTATCCGAAAAAGAGACTAAGCATAGAAGAAATCTTTATCCATTCCCTAAAATTTTCAAAAACCCAACAACAGCTCATTTTAGCAACTCTCTTTTACTTAAAAAACAAATATAGGATGGAAGGAAGCAAGCTAAAAATCCTAGCAAAGAAATATCAAGTTAGCTTTTTATTAAACCAAATCTTCCAATTCCTAACTAAAAAAGAATGCAGCCTTTTTAGCTACAAAGAATTTATGGAAAAAGCAAAGGAATATGGAATAACTTTAGGAACCCCAAACACCAAAGCAGAGCTGAAAAATTTCTTTAAAGAATTGGACAAAAAACTTGAGAAAAAGGTCAAGCTTTATTTGATAGGTGGGGCAAACATGGTTTTGAAAAATATGAAAATCTCAACAAAGGACATAGATGTAATTGTTGAAAAAAACTTGGCAGAGCTGAAAAAAGGTTTAATATCAATGGGCTTCAAATTTTCGGAAAATATTTTTGAAAAGAAAAATTTGAGGATAGATGTTTTTAGAAAAAGGGTTTTGGGAGGCTATTGGTTAAGCAGAAAGATGAAAAAGGATGCCGAGCCTTTTTACTTGGGAAATAAACTAGAGGTTTACCTTCTTTCAAATGAGGATGTCTTCCTATTAAAAACATATGCTGGAAGGGAAGGTGATTTGGAAGATTGCAAGATTTTGGCCGAGAAAGGTTTGGACTGGAATAAAATCTTGCAAGAAGCTTTAGAGCAAGAAAAACAAAGCGGAAAGCTTTTATCAATTTCCCTTTTAGACACTCTCGACGATTTGTATAAAATGTACAAAATAAAGGCACCCATTTTAAGATTCCTAGAACATCATTGCACCAAAAATCTTTTAAAAATTGTCCTAAAAGAGGAAAAAACTGTTAAAGAGTTGGTAAGCCTATTAGAAAAACCCGAGCCAACCATCAGAAAAATTTTAAAGGAATTAGAAAAAGAAGGCGAAATAGTTAGGATTAAAAAGGGTAGAGTTTTTAAATTCAAAAGAAAGGGATT
>CAZCGS010000031.1:5405-10146 GCA_964498505.1 uncultured archaeon | reverse complement strand
CCTCCTATACACCCTTCTTCCCAGAAAATCTTTTCCTTCTTTGTACAAATTTTCCATCCGCTCCACCCATTTCCCTATCCCCTGCTCCTTCACAACTTTTTCAAATTTAGCCAAATATTCAGAATGGTTTTTCCAAACATTCTTGAGTTTTTCACAGGGAAAACTTTCGCATTCCCAACATCCAGCCAAGTTACTCTCCTTCACACACAAATATACAGGACAACCTTCCAATTAGGATTAATCCTGCACGACTCACAATTGAATTTACCTTCCATCTGATGGATTTTTCCTTACCCATCCTTTAAGAAAAACCAGCCAAGCTCATCTGCCTGCTCTTTCTTCCGAAAACCCTCTCAAGGTTTTTTTCTATGATATCCAAGCTCTGCCTTGTATAAGGGGAAACCTCAAAGTTATTTGCAATGAACCTTGAAATCTCCAAGTATTTTGTAACTGTACCTTCAGAAACTGTTAGCACAATGTTACCCCCGCATTTAATGCACCTCCCTTTCAAAGGAAGCCTCCTGTAAATCTCGTTGCAATTCGTACACCTAAAATTCTGCTTAAAAAACTTTCTGAAATTTCCCTTTATATCCTTCAGTAAATGGGTATTTAAAATTTTGTCGGCAACCAAAACCTCGTCAACTGCCTTTATTTTCATTGCAAGGGAAAGCTGAGCCTTTACTTTGTCCTTCATCTCAGGGATGATTTTGTAAGAGGAAATATGCACACCCAAATTTATGTTATTCGTATCGAAGGTAAAGCCGTAATTGTACAAGGCATCCTTTTTTCCAACCCTATCCTTTACCTGCTCTATTTTTACTTCGGCTGGAGAAACCATTTCCCAAGTCTTCTCATAGAATTCCTTAGGATATCTAAAGGCAATATCCAAATCATAAACCTCATCATCAACCTCCTTTAAATCTATTTTGGTTGTTAATAACAAAGGGGTATCGCTTACGCTTCCCCTCTTTGCCGGAATGTACTCCTTTGAAAAATTCAGCAAACAATCCAAACCCAATATCAAAGCATTTTCCTCTCCATCAACATCCCTCCTTGTAGCTGCAAAGAGGTAAGGTTGGGCGTAATGACAAAAATTTTTTGTAAAGCCTATGATTCTGCAGGCAACAGGTGCTATGGTGTGAGGGGCTAGCTCAAAAACCACATGCCCTATTAAGTCTTCCTTAGAATTGATGTTATAGAAAGGTTCAAGCCCGTAAAACTTTACCAGCAAGTCATCAACAAATTTTGAGATGTTAATAAACGCTTTTGCACAGTTTTCGGATATTATAATATCCTGAGGAAACAACTCTAAAATTTGATCATCATTCTCCAAATCCCTTCCGTAAATATCTTTTGTATATCCTAGCTCTTTCAATTTCTCTATGCTCACTCCAATCTCCTTCGGCTTAAAATGGGTTAAAGGTTGGTTAACCAAATCGAACCTTACCGTTCCGTCCCTGAATACATGCAAGTTATGCTTAGCCCTTAATATTCCCTTTTCTATAGGCTCGGGAACTTTGTTTTTTGAGGTAACCCCCCTAACCCCTTTGATAATAGGTAATTTCTGCTCCTTTAAATCTTCATAAGCTTTTTCCAGCATTGCCTGCACATTAACTCTCCTCCTCGATATTTTAGGGTTTTTCAGATGGGAGTTGCAGACAGGACAGAAAGGATAGATGGAAAAACCGTGCTTTTCGCAAAGGAAAATGCTTACATCGGTTACCAAACTCTTCACCTCAACCAAATTTCTCATTTTTCCTCCCTCCTGTCCAACCGGAAATAAAACCTGAGGAGAGCCTTTCATCTTTCTCAAATTTGCCTTTTCAGGCCTTCCCATTCTTGCCCCTATATACCTTGTTGCAACCGGCCTTATCTCAATTTTGCTAGCTTCGCTCACCAACTCAAACCCTTCCTTCTCACTAGCTTTTATCTTCTCCTCATCCAAATACTCAACAAACTCCTTCAACCAAGCATCAGTAATTACTCTGTTTTCAGAAACCAAATGCTCGATAAAAGCTTTCTCCAAAACCCTTTTTCTTTCATCTTTTTTCAAAATAAGCTTCTCCCCCTTTACTTCCCCTTCCTTTATGTATTCGATAAATTCTAGAAGCTCATCCTTTGAAAAACCGTCGAAGAAGGGAGTAAATCTCGGATGCAAAGGTAAACCTTTTCTTGCAAGCTTAATAGCTTCCTCCCAGCTTATAGCTAAAGGCTCCTTCAATATTTCCTCTATCCTCTCCCTGCTCAAAATATTTTCCTTTTCCTTAAAATCCTGAAATTCCTGGACCCACCATTCCTCAACCCATGGAGAGGGAATCAGCTTTTCATTATTCTCCGAAAAATCTCCGTACGATATTAAAATATCTCCCAAAAAAAGAATTTCATCTATTTTGTCTAGGTACTTAGCAATCTTTCTGTTGCTTAACCAAATGCAGGAGCCATCCTTTAATTTGACAAAGGGTCCTGAGATGGAGGTTACAGGAGCGACCGTGCAGGATTTTCCAGGAAGCTCTATCTTCATTTGAGAAGCATTCGCAGGAAATTTGCCCAAAAGGTATAAAGTGTTCGGATGAAAACCAAAGCATCCGTAACCGGTATTTCTGGCCCTTCCGTACCTTAATCTGAAACCCCCTTTTTTAGGGAGAGAATATACCGGTCTTCCGGCGGGCACCTCTCCCAAATATCCGGAATCTCCCTCGGCTTTTTTACTCTTTTTCAGATTTATAAATTCCTCCAACCATTTCCAGCTTTCGTAAAGACCGAACTCCCTACCATATTTTTTAATTTTCTTCCAGAGTTTCTCAGCCTTTAAAGGTAAACCATCCAGATATATCAAACACATTCCTCCCCGGATGAAATTTGTTTCTACCCTCGGCAAATCTTTAAATGCAGAAACCTCTATTTTCTCTGTAGGCTCTCCGGTAATGCAAATAGGCACATTCTTAACCAAAAACTCTACTTCTTCCTTATCCGGCTTGTACTGCTTCCTCGTAACATAGGTAATATAATCGGAAATTTCGGTATAGTATCTTTCAATCTCTTCTTCCGTAGCTATATACCTATTCAAACCGAAATTTATTCTCAGATAGTCTGCAATAAATAGGGTAAATACCTGAGCTGTACCTCCCGCAGTTCTGATAGGGCCTGCATAGTAAACAGAAAGAAATTTATCTTTCGGATCTATGCTCACTTTGATAATTCCCTCTATTGGTGCGGCAACAACACCTTTAACATTATAGGCGCATCCCAACCTTAAACCTGCATCTATTGCCTGCTCCAAAGAATCGAATTTGCAGAATTTCTGTTGGGCTAATTCCAAAGCTATTTGCAAAGCAACCCTATCATCTCCGTATCCATACTTTTCTTCCAATTCTAAAATTCTGCCCACTATCTCTTCCTTAACCTCTAAAACCTGAGGGTATATTAGAGAAAGAAGCTGCACAGAACGATGGTTTTTGTCTTGGGCTATTTCTACTTCTGGAACGAGTTCCGGGTCTTTCCCTTTGGATCTAGCCTTTTTTGCAACCTCAAATATTTTCTGTATCCTATTTTCCATATCCTTAAAATAATTAGATATCATCTCTTGCCTCCAATCCATAATCATAAGTTGGGATTAATTTTAAAAGAACTCAAAAACCTTCACTCAATATATAACCTAAACTTTTCCTCCTCTGTCTCCAAAATTTTGTGCTTTAATATCTCGATTATCTCTGAAGAATCTGCCTTTGAAAGTTTATGCTTTTTTATCAGCTTTTCAAAATCCTCTAAAAATTTCTCAATTTTGTCTATCCTTTTTGCTCTATTGACTCTCATAACTTATATAAAAAGGTAAAATTTTAAAAAAGCCAAAACAAAATTATGCACCTACTTTAACCCCACTCAAAATGCTCAGATACCAAATGTATGCCATACCGACAAATGCTACCAACATTGAAGCAAAGATTATCACCGGCAATACTATAGCAAGAAATGCTCTCGTCTTGCTTATCTTTTGGAGCTCGCTAATCCCCACTATATTCAAAATAAAACTCCAGATCTTTGCTATTATGTTTATCCACGGAATCCACCCAAGCAACAAAGCCGGGGTAGAGCTGTACAGATAGCTTTTTAATGTTTGCTTATATCCTGCATTTCCTCCCAATATCCAAACAAATAAATGGGTTACCAAACTGTCAACAAATACTGCAATAAAGCATGTTACATATAGTGAGACAATTGAGATAGCTAGATTGCCAGACGCTCCTGAAAGAAAAGCACTTACTACTCCGCTTAAAACACTGAAAATTATTCCAAGCAATGCGAAGTATTTTATTCCTTCACCTATCTCTTCCTTTTCAACCTCCCTGAATGTCTCCGAAGGCTTTGCCAGAAATCCTTTTATTTTCCACGAAAAACCTTCCATAAAGAATATTTGCCTTTTTTAAATATAAAAACCTAATAACCAAATTATGGAAGTAATCGAGCTAATGAAAGAAGCCTTCGATGCATACAAGGAAAAAATATGGGAAATCATCGTAATATCGATAATCATAATGATGGGAGCAGGAATTTCTATGATAGCGATAGTGGCAACTTTTATAGTGGCCGGTATTTATCCGATAAACAGTATAAAAACCCTTGAAGCAACCTACTCCTTATCTTTCGTAGGAGCTGTCATTGCAGTATTAATCCTAGCAACTTTATTACTCCTATGGTTGTACTCAGCATTGTATGCCGTGATTGAAAGTGCTGTGAGAAGAGA
>CAZCGS010000031.1:0-5305 GCA_964498505.1 uncultured archaeon | reverse complement strand
TCCTATGGTTGTACTCAGCATTGTATGCCGTGATTGAAAGTGCTGTGAGAAGAGAAAGGAAAAGTCTAAGCGATTACTTTGGCAGAGGGGGAGAAAAGTTTCTTTCCCTATTAGGAGTAAGCATAATAAGCATTGTTATAATTCTAGTGCCCTTCCTAATTATAGCAAGTCTGGGATACTTAGCAAATCTGCTTATACCAGGATTAATTATTGGAGGTATAATAGCGATATATTTCTCAATAAGGTTGCTATTTGCAGTGCCTTTGATTTATCTAGCGGATAAAAAGGCTTTAGAAGCTGTCAGGGAAAGCCTTGCGGGAACGAAAAGGTTTTTCGGAGATAGCGTAAAGATATTTTTGGTAACTTTGCTTTTAGGGATATTGTCAGCTATCGTTGGGATGGTACCCATCATAGGCGGCTTAATCCAACTCCTATTTTTCGTGCCGTACTCTACCTTGATTCTATTTCAGGGATGCCAAGAATTATACAAAGGCAAGAAAAAAGCAATAAGAAGAAAAGCTCCAAAGAGAAGGAAGAAATAATTTTTGATTTTTAATTTTGTTTTTATTTATGCCTGCGCCAGTGGTGTAGCGGAAGCATGTGGGCTCCCCAAGCCCAAGACCCGGGTTCGAAGGAAGGGGGGCAAAGCCCCCTTTCCAAACCCCCTCTAATAAAGATTCCGAAAATCCCGGCTGGCGCAATGATGATAAAAGTCAATGCGCCTACATCATTGAAATAATAAACTATGAGTAGACACAAACAACTTTTGTCCGTCTTACCAAAGGAGAAAGGAATTGGCCATATTACCAATGTTTTTAAAGTGTGAAACTTTCTTGTTACAAATATAGAACAGAAAAGAAAGTAAAGTCTTCTTTGGGATTTACCATTACCTGACCAACAATTTCAATATCTTCAATAACTCTTCCTTGCTTACCCCTTTAAGAACAAAGCAAATGGTCAGGTAAAGTAAAATAAATCCTGAAAAGCATACGACAACTTTTAACAAAAAAGAGGCAAAAAAAGGTTTTAATGCAAAAATGGAAAAAGATGATAAAACTCCGGAAAAAAAGTATATAAACCAGGATTTTAGAGGCAGAGAAAAAGAAATTTCTTTTGAAACCTGAGAGCATGATAAAATTAATATAAGCAGGTAGGTGAAAAGGGTTGAGGTTGCAGCTCCGAGCATGCCAAACCCAGGAATTAAAAGCAAATTACCGAAAAGATTTAAGATTGCCCCGGCAAAAACTATCCTGGAAGCAAAAGGTGCCTTACCTATTCCATTTAGGAAAGTAAGAAAAATTGAGGCTAAGGAGTACATTATCGCACCTATGCTCAAAATTTTTAAAACCGTTGCTCCCTCTGCATAGGTAGGGCTAAAGAAGAAAACCAAAACTTCTTTGGAAAAAGAAAATAGCATGATAAAAAACGGAACCAAAACAAACAGCAGGTACTTAAGGAGAAGGGTTATTAAAGAAGAAAGCTCCCTAATTTTTTTATCCGTAAATAACTTCACCGTATAAGGATAGAAGGCGGCGGTTATTGCATTAGAAAAAAGCCATAATAATCTTGCGGTAGGTTGGGCTATGGTATAAATTGCAACGGTCTCTAAGGAAGTAAATAAAGTTAAAAGGACTGTATCGGTATAACCTATAATAGTTCCGGAAATCGTTCCCAAAAGAATTGCTATCCCGTATTTAAGGGCAGAGATATAAATTCCGAAATACCTCTTATATCTCGCCCTAAAAAATTCCCTGAACTTAAAATTGCAGAAAAGGTAAAGGATAACGTCTACCGAAATGTGAGAGAAAAGATAGGCAAAGGCCGGAGAAAGATAGCCATACCCGAAGAAAAGAAAAATGTAGGAATAGGAAAGCATGAAAGAAACCCAGAGCAGGTTGGCAAGGGAAGAATACTCGGGTTTTTGATATCCAGAGAGTAGGGATTGTAAAGAATTTCTTATAACTTCGGTTATCCAACCCATACCCACTATGAATAAAATGATTGAAGCCTTTGGGGTATGGAAGAGATTTTGGGAAAGAAATGAGGAGAACAAATAAATACCTAAAAATGCAAAAGTGGCTAAGAGAAGTCTTGTTAATAAGGTTGTAATAAAAATAAACTTTGCCTTCCCGAATTCTCTTTTTGTAATGAATTCAGCTAAATATTTTGTTAGAGATTGAGTAATTCCCGGATTTTTTATTAAAGCTAGCAATCCATAAAATGCTAATACCGAGTAAAAAAGACCGTAATCGGCTTTAGATAAACTGTGGGAAAGCAAAACCCTTAAAAAATATCCGACTGGTATGGAAATAATGGAAAAAAGGAATATTAAGGATATTTTTCTCAAAAATGACTTTGTCTCTTTCATATATTCTTTATGCTGCTCTTTATTAAATACTCGAAGAACGATAGAATTTTGAAAATTGGGGATAGGAAAGAAGGCGCAACTATTTTTGAGGAAGGTGGGTTATTCTTCGGTTTCTTTTTCGGTGTATTATTGTAAGCAGCGCTCCTTTTTGTTTCCGGCTTTGCCTTTTTCTTCTGGACTGGAAAACTAAAATACTCTCTTTTGAGAAGAGTTTGGTTAGAATAAAAGTAAAAGGTCAGATTGCCGGCATTAAAATTGCCTAAGATTCTGCAATAGATACAATCTGCAACATCTATGGAAAAACTCCCTTGCTCTTTTTTGAAAATAAAATTCGGCTTTTTCGGTTTCTTGCTTTCCTTTTTCTCTGGTATCGAAAGGTAAATATCTTTTGTGAAATCGTACTTTTTATTATCTACCAAAAATCTTACCCTAAATTTGTAGGTTCCTGCTTTTGCTTTTTCCGAAATTGTATTGTTAAGCCTGATTTTTATACTTGATTTTGAAGGTAAGGAAACAGAAACTTGATTATCTCTCCAACCTCCGGAAAAGCACTTTCTTCCCTTGAAAAGGTATGAATAAAGAAGTCCGGAAATCTTTTTCTTTTCATTGTTTTTAATTTTTATCTCGGAAAAGATGTAGGGATATCGAACCGTTTGATTCTCTATTGATATTTCTATCTTTTTCTTCTTTTTCTTTTTGGATTTTTTGGTCTTGTATATTATCTTCTCCTTCGGGCACAAATCCTTATTGATACCTTGGATTTTTACATAGAATTCTGCAATGTCATCATAATACTTACCCTTACCACCAGATTCCGGACAAATTCCATTTTCAAAATCAAAAACCCTTATTTTTATCTGATAAGTGCCTTCTTTTTTCGAGTTATCGCAGTTTTTTATTATAAAGAAAGGAATTGAAAAATAGGTTTTGTTTGTTAAGTTTGATAGAGTTACAGCAAACTCTGAATTGCATCCCTCTACTGCAGAAATATCAGAGTCATCAAAGTTTCTAACAATATGAGCGCCATAACCGCTCGGAGAGTATACAAGTAACTTTATCCTGCTTATGTTTTTGTTAAATAAAGCTTCCAATCCTTTTTTATACAAAATTCCCTTAACAAATCCTAAGGAACCGAAGGAAAGAACAGAAGGTTTTTCAAGTATATCTATGACTTTTATAACTTTTGATTTAGAAGTATAAAGTTTATTTTTCTCACCTGGAGTTGGAGTGCAATTTTCATACCAGGTATTGTTAATCCTGCAAAAGGAATATCCTTTTCCTTCTATTGAATGGTTCCAGCAAAATGAGTCATTTATCTCGGAGGAGTTTAGGAAGATGCAATCTTCTTCATCGTGTAAACCATAATAGCCAATTGTATCAAGAATTAAAAAAGAAATATTGGGGGGTAAGCTAGAAAGGTTGCATCCTTCTTCTTTCCTTTTATATTTGCTAATAATGATGAAATACGAATATGGAGTCAAGTTGAACGTTATGGAAGTATTCTTTTTTGAATCACCAATGCTCCCGTTAAAGAAAATTGTTGAATTGGAAGGATTGTAAAGCTCCACCCACTCGCATTCCAAAGGGTTATTGAAATGAGGCATTACCTCTGAAATTTGAATTGAGGAAAGAGCAGGGAAAAGAAAGAATAGAAAGGCTAGACAAAAAGAAGGCAGCAGCCTTCTCATGATTCTTTTTTTATATTTAAGATTAAAAAAATTATGGCAAAAAAGCCGAAGATGCAATTGCCGCAATCGACTGCAGGGCTTGTTAGATATTATGAAGAAGAAAATACAAAACTTAAATTTGAGCCTGAGCAAATTGTTGCTATAAGCCTAGCCCTCATAATCCTTGTTATCCTGCTTGGAATGGTTGTTTGAGTATGTTGGTAAGGGAAATTCTGGAGGAAAAGGAGTTATTTGTTTCCGGGCATAGATGTTGTGCAGGATGCGCAATTCCCATCATAGTCAAGCTCGTGCTTGCAGCCGCTCAAAAAATTTGTAAAAACATAGTTGTTGGTTGTGCAACTGGTTGCTTGGAGGTATGCTCAACCATCTATCCCTTTACCTCCTGGAAATGTCCTTTTATTCATAATGCATTCGAAAATGTTGCCGCAACAATGTCCGGAGTTGAGAGGGCTTACAGAGCTCTGAAAAAAAAGGGAAAGGTTAAGGAGGATGTTTTATTTATAGCTTTTGGTGGGGATGGAGGTACTTATGACATAGGATTGCAGGCTTTGAGCGGAGCTGCTGAAAGGGGAGACAAATTCCTTTATGTGTGCTACAATAATCAAGGATATATGAATACCGGAAATCAAAGGAGCTCTGCAACCCCTTACAAAGCATTTACCACCACAACACCCTTGGGAAAATTGGAAAGAAGGAAAAGCCTGGTTGAAATTCTAGCATCTCATGGAATTTATGCTGCTCAAACAAGCGTTCACGCATTTCAGGATTTAACCGAGAAGGTAATTAAAGGAATAAAAAACATGCCAGCCTATTTAGAGGTTCTTTCACCTTGCACAACAAACTGGAAGTTTAAACCCGAGGAAACTATTGAGATTTCAAAGCTTGCTGTAGAAACCTGCTTCTGGCCTTTGTACGAGATTTATCCTAACGGAAAATATGTTATAAATTACAAACCTAAGGAAAAAAAGCATGTAGCAGAATTTCTTAAAAGGCAGGGAAGGTTTAAAAAATTGAGTGAGAAAGATGTAGAGGAAATTCAGAAAATGGTTGATGAAAACTGGGAAAGGCTTCTAAGGTTGGAGGATAACTCAAAGAATTTATAAATATCTCAAAAGCTCTCCTGCAATCTCTTTCAACCTTTCAATCTTTAAAGGATCAAAATTTTGGTCTTTCAAGATTTCATAAAACAGATGGTCCCAGCATTTCGGCCCATAAAGAGAATGCGCCAATGAAAACTTCCTCTTTTTTG
>CAZCGS010000030.1:0-10399 GCA_964498505.1 uncultured archaeon | reverse complement strand
TAATTTAAAATTTTAAAAATCCTAAATTTTATGGCCGAAATAAAGTTATTTGGGAAATATAGCTATAATGTAAGGGTAGAGGACGAAAGTTTAAGGCCTTATATAAACCTAAAGCCGATGGTAATTCCTAAAACCTATGGAAGGACAAAGGATAAGCATATAATCGAGCTTTTAATAACCCATTGTATGGTTCCCGGTCATAAGGGAAAAAAGCACAAGTGGACTTCTGGCATATGTACCGGCAAGTATTATACCATCTATAATCAAGTTAAAAAAGCGTTTGAGATAATAGAGAAGAAAACCAGGCAGAATCCTTTGCAGGTTTTTATTAAAGCAATTGAGAATGCTGCTCCTTATGAACAGGCAGTTTCTCAACAGCAGGGAGGTATAATAGTGAGGATTGGAGCTGTATGCTCCCCTAGGAGAAGATTGCTTCTAGCCTTAAGAAAAATTGCGCAGGGTGCCTTTTTCAAAACTCATAGGAACAAAAAAAGTTTTGCCGAATGTTTGGCGCAGGAAATCATTGCCGCTTCCCAGAAATCTAATGAAAGCTTTGCAATTCAGGAAAGGGAGAGAATGGAAAAGGAGGCAGAAGGTATGAAATAACTTATGGAAAAAATAAAATGCGAGATATTGAAATCCAAAATTAAGGTGTTTGAAAAAATAAAGAGCGAGCTCTGTGTCCTTTGCAAAGGCACCAAAAATTTGTGCGGATTGGGATACTGCCCAATTTTAAAAAAGCTGGAAGCCCAGCTAAAAGTCGGGCTGAGGCTTCCTGAAAAGGAAGAGATTTATGGCATTTCTCCGAACTCTGTTTTTGTCGGTACAAAAGGATATCCAAAGGTTTATGCTGGACCTTCCATGACAATTTTGGAAGATGACAACTTAATAAAAATTGTGGATAATCCTAAAAGGTGGTACGGATTGAGTATAGAGGAAATTTTAAAGCTCAGATATTCTTTAATAGGGTTGGGTAAGAAATTAGAGGTAAGAAAGGAAGATAAACTTAAAGAAAAAATTGCGGAAGTATCCCTTGCCGAAAATTTTGTGGATGTGGAGGCAAGATTAAGGAAAAAACTGAGGTTTTCACTATTTTTAGACCCTTTGGTTCAGCCTTTTGGTCCTAGGGGCATAATAGAAAGGTTGGAGATTGTGAGCAATCCGAGGATTAGTAAAAAGGTTGAGAAAATAGTCGGAGATGAATTAAAAGCGAGGGAGGCGGTATATTTACTTTACACCTATGCTCGAAAGGATGTATGGGAAATTTCAAAGATTTTTTCTTCCGGAATATTGGGAAAAGAAAGCAATAGGAAAATTGTTCCCACCAGATGGAGCATTACGGCTATAGACTCAATGCTGGCGGATGAATTGATTAAGAATATAAGGTCGGAAAGGGAAATAGGCGAATATTGGGTGTTTTCTAATGAGTTTTTGGGCAATCACTTCGAAATTTTACTCATGCCGAAGCCTTTTTCTTTTGAGATGTTTGAGGCATGGTTCCCAAAAAGCCTTTGGGTAAAAAAGGGAAAGCCCGTAATCCAGCAGGAATATGAATTTTCCTTCGGAAGGAAAACTTACGCAGAGAAGGAGGCAGGAGCTTATTATGCTGCGAGATTTGCTGTTGCTGAGTTTTTGTTTAGAATAAAAAGGCAGGCGAGCGCAATAATAATAAGGGAAATTTATCCGGAGTATGCTATTCCGGTAGGTGTATGGGAGGTAAGGGAAAATGTTAGGAGGGCTCTGATGAAAAATCCTAAAAAATTTGGATCGGCTGAGGAGGCTTTGGCCGATATAAATAAAAGGGTAAAGATTGATGCAATGGAATACAGGAAAAGGAGCGTATTGCTAAATCAGAAAAACCTTTATTTATATTCAAAATAGTAATATTATGGGTGAGTTGAAAAAAGTGATAGAGGAAATAAATTCACATATTTTGAGGGGAAGGGAGATTCTGAAGGAATGCAAGCGGGAAGAGAGGGTGATAAAAAAATTGCTGCAGGTAGGGAAAAAATTGGAGAAGAGAGAAAGGGAATTGGAAGAATATGAAAAAAGGCTGAAAGAGCTCGAGAAAAAGGTAAAGTCCGTTAATCTAGCAGATGAAGACCTGCTTGAGAAAATAGATGAAGAATTAAAGCAAATTGAGAAAAGATTATGAGAAAGGAAAAAAAGAAAGGCGCAAAAAAGGTTATTGATAGCTATTCCTTTAACGCTGAGGATATTAAGGTAAAGGTTGAGGTTGTATTTGGGAAAGATGATTATGTACCTACTTACAATCTTATCCTTCCAGAAATATCTAAAGCAACGAGAATAGTTCTTGAAGATATTAAGCAGGATTTGATTACAAAGTTGGAAATAAATCTGGCCGAGCTCTCCAACTTGGAAAAAATTTCGGACATAAAAAAAGAGTTCAAAGAAAAAACCGCCTTATTATTGGAGAAAGAGTTTCCGAGCTTGCAGGAAAAAACAAGGAATTTACTCTCCACCTATCTCCTTTTTCATTCAATTGGGCTTGGAGAGATAGAGTTTTTGCTAAATGATAATTTTTTGGAGGAGATTGTAATAAACAACTCAAAGGAGCCGGTATGGGTTTATCATAAAAGGCACGGATGGTTAAAAACAAACATAGCGATCGACTCAGAAAACAAAATTTATAATCTTGCATCCCAGATCGGAAGAAGAGTAGGAAGGCAGATAACCATACTAAACCCTTTGTTAGACGCTCATCTAATTACGGGAGATAGGGTAAATGCAACCCTTTTCCCCATTTCGACGAGGGGAAATACTATAACCATTAGAAAGTTTGCGAGAACGCCCTGGACCATAACCCAATTCATAGAGAACAAAACAGTCTCTTTAGAGGTAGCTGCCTTGCTATGGTTAGCTATTCACTACGAACTTTCAATTTTGATTGCCGGAGGAACCGGCTCAGGAAAAACCTCTATGCTTAATGTGCTCGCAGCATTTTTCCCGCCGAATCAAAGGATAATAAGTATAGAGGATACAAGGGAGTTGCAGCTACCTTCCTTCCTCCATTGGGTACCTTTGGTAACCAGAAATCCAAACCCGGAAGGGAAGGGAGGAGTTTCAATGTTGGATTTATTGGTTAATTCTCTGAGGATGAGACCGGATAGGATAATAGTGGGAGAGGTGAGAAGGCAGAGGGAGGCAGAGGTTATGTTCGAAGCTATGCATACCGGGCACAGCGTTTATGGAACGATTCATGCAGACACTGCTGAGCAAACCATAGTAAGGCTTACCAACCCTCCGATAAATATTCCGAAAAATATGATACCCGCGATTTCCCTAATAGTTGTGCAGTTTAGAAACAGAAGGTTGAACATTAGGAGAACTTTGGAGGTGGCCGAGGTTACAGAGGAGGGAGATATAAATATCTTATACAGGTGGAATCCGGTATCCGATGAAATAAAGAAGGCTAACGAATCAAATACTTTAATAAGAACGCTAAGGATGTTTACTGGATTTTCAAATGAAGAAATAAAAAAAGAGTTGGAAATTAGGAAAAAAGTATTGCAATTTATGGTTAAAAATAAAATTAAGGACATTGAGGAGGTGAGCAGAATAATATCCGATTATTATAGGGATAAAAAGAAATTGCTGAAAAGGCTAAGGATAAAAGCATGAAAAAAATAGATTATTTCTTTCTGGCTTTAGCAAACAAAATACCCAACCTAAAAATAAAGCTTAAGCAGGCTGAATTGGAAAAGAGCCCGGAGGAATTTGTCAAGATTTGCTTTAGAAATGCCCTTTTCCTTTCCCTCATGTTTGAAATCCTCTTGTTTATTTTTGCTCTTAAAGAGGGTATAAGTATTTTGTTACCTTGTCTGCTCTTTCCTCTTTTAGTTTTTGCCCTATTCTTCTATTTTCTCAAATACCTTGACTTAAAAATAAGGAGGAAGGTGAAAAGGATAGAGCAGGACTTAATCTTTGCTACCAGGCATTTGTTGATAGAGTTGGAGGCTGGAGTTCCTTTGTTTAATGCTTTGATGACGATTTCAAAGGATTACGGAGAGATAAGCAGACAGATAAAAAAGGCTATAAGCAAGGTAAATTACGGAGCTCCTTTGGATGTAGCTTTGCAGGAAATCGCAGAGAACAATCCGAGCGAGTATTTCAGAAGGGTTCTCTGGCAGCTGATAAATGCTGAGAGGAGTGGAAGCGATGTAGCAAAAGCTTTAAGTACCATAATCGACCAAATTTCCCAGGAGCAGATAATAGATATAAGGAGGTACGGACAAAAACTGAATCCTTTTGCAATGCTTTATTTGATGTTCGCCGTAATCGTTCCCTCTTTGGGCATAACCCTACTTTTGGTAATAGGTTCATTTTTCAGAATGTCTTTAGGGGAGGGGTTTTTAATCATGGTTTTGATTCTCTTAGGATTTATGCAATTCATGTTCTTTTCAATAATAAGCTCATCCCGCCCTAATGTCGGTGTTTAATTATTTTAGGCTTATAACCGCAATTTTTGCATTCTAAAGATAGAATTTCTGTAATATATCCTTCTCTTTTTATTAACAAAGAGTTGCAGGTCGGGCAAAAAGTACTTTCATACTTCCAATCCCACACATTTCCGAGATATACATGGTTTAAATACCCCGTAGCCTTTTCCCTGAGCTTTATTAGCTTCTCGACCGGAGTTGGAGGGATGTCAAGCATTTTAAAATTAGGATAGAATCTGGAAAGATGCAAGGGTGTTTCTTTTCCCAAATTCTCTGAAATCCATTCAAAGGCAAATTCAACCCATTCTTCTTTATCATTTAATCCTGGGATGATGAGCATTGTAACTTCAACCCAGACTCCCAATTTTTTGTACATCCTTAGGGATTCTAAGACTGGCTCTAAAGAAGCATTTCCGCAATACTTCCTATAAAATTCCTCCGGCCCTTTAAGGTCTATGTTTATGGCATCCAAATATTTTCCTACCTCCCTTACAACCTCCAAACTGGTATAACCGTTAGAAACCCAAACATTGTACAAACCCTTTTTCCTTGCCTCCTTCATTATATCTAAGGCGAATTCAAAGAAAATTGTCGGCTCGGTATAGGTATAGGAGATTCCTTTAACCCTGTGCTCAGTCGCTATTTCAACTACCTCTTCTGGTTTTAACTCTTTCTCCCAAAAAATTTCCTTCGGCTGGGAAATCTCCCAATTCTGACAAAAAAGGCAGGAAAAGTTGCAGCCAACAGTTGCTATGCTTAGGCATTGAGAGCCCGGCTCGAAATGGAACAATGGCTTTTTCTCTATAGGGTCTATTGCTAAAGAGCACGGCTTTCCGTAAACTAGAGAATAAAGCCTTCCTCCTAAATTTTTTCTTACCCTGCAAAATCCTGTTTGTCCTTCCTCAATGATGCATCCTCTAGGGCAAAGGCAGCATTTTACTTTTTTATTTTCTAGAGTTTGGTAGTGTAAGGCTTCTTTCATAAGATTATTTTAAATCTTTTACTTAAACCTGTTTTATGCCTAGGGAAAAAATATTTTTCATAACGACTGCAATAGATTATGTAAACGATAAGCCGCATATAGGTCATGCTTATGAGAAAATAATTGCAGATTCCATAGCTAGGGCATTCAGATTTTTGGGAAAAAAGGTTTATTTCCTTACCGGCACTGACGAGCACGGTTTGAAAATTGAAAGAACTGCAAGGGAAAAAAAGAAAGAAATAAGGGAATTGGTGGAGGAGAATGCTATGCACTTTAAAAATGCCTGGGATAGGCTTGGAATCTCCTATGACCGATTCATAAGGACTTCAGAGGATTTTCATAAAAAAATTGTGCAGGATATTCTGCAAAGGGTTTATGACAAAGGATATATTTACAAGGGAATGTACGAAGGTTATTACTGCGTTGGATGCGAAAGATACTTGAGCGAGAGGGAATTGGTTAACGGAAAATGCCCCTTCCATCCGAACAAGGAGATAGAAAAGTTAGAAATGGAGAGCTATTTTTTTAGGCTGAGCGCCTTCGAAGATAAAGTGCTAAACTTTTTGGAGAATACCAAGTTCTTATCGGAGAAGTTTAAAAAAGAGATTATCAACAGAATAAAAAGCCAGGGTTTAAAAGATATAAGTATTTCAAGACCTAAAAGCTATCTTTCTTGGGGAATTGAACTGCCTTTCGATAAAACCCATGTGACCTATGTATGGTTCGATGCATTGGTAAATTACATAACCGGCGCTAAGGAAAAGAATTTTGAGGAAGTATGGCCGCCGGACATCCAAATTATAGGTAAGGATATCCTCTGGTTCCACAGCGTGATTTGGCCGGGTATTTTACTTGCCTCCAACCTAGAACTTCCAAAAAAACTTTTGGTTCACGGTCATTTAACTGTAAACAAACAAAAAATCAGCAAGAGTTTAGGAAATGTAATAGACCCTTTAGAATTGCTGGAAAAGTTTCCTTCGGATTCTCTGAGATGGTATCTTTTGAGAAGGGTTCCTTTGGAAGAGGATAGCGATTTTTCGGTAGAGGAATTGAGAAGGGTGCATAACGATGAATTGGCAAATGAACTTGGAAATTTAGTCCAGAGATGCGTAGTTATGATCCATAAATATTTTGGTTCAACCATACCTGAAGGTAAGGAGGAAGAAAAATTGAAGGAGGCTTTTGATAGCTTTTTGGTAGGGGTTGAAAAAAATATTGAGAATCTGAATTTTTCAGAGCTTTGCAGGAGAATTTTCGAGTTGATAAAGGAAACCAATGCCTATCTAAATGAAAAGGAACCTTGGAGAATGGAGGAAAATAGAAAAGATGCTATATTTAATTGTGCTGAAGCCTGCTATTTAATTGCATGTCATTCGCAATTCGTTTTGCCAGAGACTTCCAAAAAAATAGTTTTTCTTTTAAACCAAAAACTAAAAAATTTACTGGAGATAAAGGAATTCGGAAAAAATCTTGAAACCGGAAAAGAGATTAAAAAAGCAGAAATTTTATTTAAAAAGGTTTAGGTTTTATTCAAGCAAAACCTTCCCGACCATATCCTTAGCCTTCTCAACCCTTTCCCTATAGCTCTCTAAAAACTTTGCGAGCATTTCAAAGCATTCCTGCTTACAATCTCCGCAAACCCTTTTCCCTTCCCTGCATTCTGAATAAATCTTCCTAAGCCTTTCATCATCCTCGACCAAATGAAATTTAAAATATTCAAAGACAACGCATCTCTCAGGTTTTCCTCCGAATTTTCTTTGTTCTTCCCTGCTCGGAGCCCCTCCGGTTAAAGCATTCATTATCTTTTCCTTTACAATTTCCAAGCTATCATCCAAGAAAATAGCACTTTCCTTTTTTGACCCGCTCATCTTTCCGCCTCTCAACCCTCTCATAAAAAAATGGTTGGTTGAGGAGGGCTTTTCAAAGTTAAGCTTTTCTGCCAAATCCCTTGCAAGCCTTATATAAGGGTCTTGATCAATTCCTATTGGGACTACTGTAGGTACCCTTCCTTCAAGCTCTTCTATTTGCGGCAATAAAATATGGGCAGCCTGAACTACTCCGTAAAAAAATTTTCCGGGATTGTCGCTATCATTAAACCCAAATATTGCCTTTATGGTTGATAAAGTTGTTTTCCTTGAGAGTTTTACTGCTAAAGGATAAACATACTTACAGGTTGAAGATACAAATACTTTAGTTTTATTTACATCCAAACCTAATGCAAGTATTTTTGGGATTAGGCTGTAAGCCCTTTCCCTAGCTTCTTCCAAACTATTAGATTTTCCGAAAACATAGGTTTCGTCATCCGAGAGAGGGATATACACTTTTCCGCCTAACCTTTGGAAGGCTATTGCCTGATCAATAAACATCTTATTTCCGAAATGTAATGGGGCTGAGGGATTAAAACCCGTTAAAACCGCAAAATTTTCCTTTTTTTCAATTGCATCCAGGATTTTATTTAAATCTCGGTGGGCAAAGATAATCCCCCTTCTATAAAGTAGGGAAATTTCTTCCAATTTTTTAAGTTTGGGTTTGAGAGCCTCTATCGGTTCAACCCCGAACTCTTTAATAACCTTATCATAATCTATCTCGCCCTCAACTTTTTCCACATCTATTGCCATAATTATTCAAAAAAGAATTTTTTAAATTCATCGGATAGCTCTATGCTTTTTATTCTGCCCTTACCTTCCTTTTTTACGATGCCTTTGCTTTTCAACCTTTCTATTATCCTGAAAGTCTTTACTTTCGGAAAATTAAGTTCTTTTGTTATTTCGGATTGGGTAGCCTTTCCTTTATTTTTTAATATCGTTTCCATTACCTTTGCCTCATCCTCATCCAAAAGCTTTAGCACAATTTGAGTATTTTTCTTTTGTTTGGTAGGAGGCGAGATAAGATAAAAAGCCAAAGTGCCTATAAATAGGCCTATTGAACCGACAAATGGTATGAATAAAGGCAAGGGTATGAAGCATCCGCACAGATTTCCTTTCTGAACATGAATTTGAACATATAAAGAACTTGCAGCGAGTACAAAAGCAAATATAGACAATATCAGCATTCCAATAATAGCCTTATTTTCCATAGTTTCACTTTTTGAAACAAAAATATAAAAAAGGTTTCACCTAAAAATATTATTATGTTTCAGAATATAGCGGAGATAACGATGCTTGCATTGGTAGATGCCATAAATCCTTGTACCCTTGCGGTTCAAGCACTTTTACTCTCCGCCCTGCTAATTACAAAAGGAAGGAGAGAGGCATTAGTTGGAGGCATTCTATTTTCCGTTACAATTCTAATTATGTATTTTTTATACGGCATGGGAATACTTCAGATTATCTATGCCTCCGGGATTGAATCTGTAATCAGAATTTTATTAAAGTCTTTGCTTCTAATTATGATTATTTTGGAGCTTTCCGCATATTTTAGGTATAGGCCCGGATTTACCTCTATGGAAATGCCTACGAGGTTTAGACCGATAACAAAAAAATTGCTGAGTTCTGTAGAGGATGCAAGAATTGCTCCGGTAATTGCGGTAATGTGCTCTATTCTATTGCTACCCTGTTCCTCAGGCCCTTATGTGGCTATGCTGATGATTATAAGGAATATGCAAATATTTCAAAAGATTTTGTCCTTGTTATATTATAACATAATATTCATTCTTCCCATGATAGGAATTACACTCGCCATTTTTTTTGGAACGAGTCCGGAAAAGATTATGAAGTTGAGAAATAGGTATATAAGAGAATTGCATTTGATTGCAGGAATTCTTTTAATTCTTGTATTTTTAATGACATAATATGGAGGCAAAGATAATCTTCGGAATCCTCGGGATCGGGGTAGTTCTGGCTATTTTAGCGGCTTTCCATGTTTTATCCTCTTTCGAAACCCCTACTTCTATCGTGCCAGAAAACACTTCAAATACTTCAAAAAATGTAAGCGTTATATACATTGCCTATTCTTCTTCTTGCCCTCACTGCCATCATTTACTCGAGTATGTTTCCAAATTAAATCTAAAAAATGTGAGCATCCTAACCACCCAAAACGGAAGGGATGTATATGCTCTGCTGAAAAAATACAATTACAACTGGGATTTCGGAGTGCCAATAGTATTTACAAGGGTGAACGGAACCTTAATAGTAATAAAGGGCTATCCCTCTAAGGAGCAAGATAAGGAAGGGTATTTCATAGGGGAAGAATATGAAAGAGAGCTGTGCGAATCCTTGGGCGGCAAAAAAGAAATGAGTAACGGAAAATATCTTTTCTGCTGGGTGAAAAACAATGAGATTTTGGGAAATAAATATGCAATAGATTACCTTATCAACCTCTGTGAGGAAAATTTGTGTAATATTTAAACTATAGCTATTTTATTTATGAACAAAAGGACCCTTTCCTTTCTGGAAAAAAAGTCAAATCAGCTTGTCAAAAAATATCCTCTAATTAAAGCAATTTTTATTTACGGCTCATCTGTAAAAAAGAAGAGGGTAACTACCGATATAGATTTGGTTGTAATTGTTGACGATACTTCGGAAGAGTTTAGAGATAGCATGCTTGATTGGTTGGAAAGGGATTTGGAAATTATTGCAGAGGAAGCATCCCAAAAGTTGAAGATAAATTTGCATTTTCAATCGCCGAAAACTTTGTCTCTATGGTGGGATTCTCTGAGAAGCGGAGAACCTTGGGTAGTGAATGCTGTAAAAGAGGCTTGGATTTTGTACGACCCTTCAGATTACATAACTCCACTAAAATCTTTAATCAAACAGGGAAGAATTGCAGGAACGAGGGAAAAGGCTGAAGCTTTAATTGAGAGGGCTCCTTTCCGGTATAAAGAAGCGTTGAGGATAATGCTTGAAGAGATAACAGAGGAGCTCCTTTCAGCAATGACAGAAACCGCTCAGGCGGTTTTGATGTTTTTCAGAGTTGCGCCTCCAGCCGCTAAAGATATTCCGAAAGAATTAAGAAAAAA
>CAZCGS010000029.1:5453-10973 GCA_964498505.1 uncultured archaeon | reverse complement strand
TTCTTGGATTGTTTGCAGCTACATCCTCTCCTCTGTTTCCACCATGTAAAGGAGGCGCTTCAGAATAAACACCTTTCGGAGTATTCATTATCCATTCCTCTACTCTTTTTAACTCATTCGTTCCGATACCAAGCTTTTTTTCAAGATATTCTTTCTCTGGCTTAGAAAGTTCTTCCCAATGGTTCAGAGTATAAAATATACCAGGATTTTCCTCTGCCTTCTTTGAAATGTTGTAAAGTTCGTCAACAAATTCCATTATCTTCTTTCCGAAGTGCGAAGGTGCCTTAAGTCCCTGATTAATAGACATCATAAATCCAATTGCATCTCCTTCAACTTTGTGATTGTAAGCTTCTTCAAGGTTTACATCGCCGTCCCATTTTGCATAGGCCCCAAGTTTAAGGTTTGTCCCCTCATACCTTTTTCCTTCTTCCCTCCATTTTTTAAGCATTTCAGAAAGAGAGCGGAGCTTCTTTCTAAGGAAAGGAAATTTTTCTATTGCTCTTACTTTTTCCTCTATTTCTGAAAAGTCCTTTCCATCTCTTCCATCAGGAAGGAAGTACTGTAAATATTCTGAATCGTGATAAGAATCTCTTCCCTCCCTTCCATAAGCCGCCAAATCTATTAAGTTTTTTGTTATTCCTTCCCTTATCCTTCCGTAAAATGAAGGGTTATCATCAATTTCTTCGGGCGGAGAGTCAAAAAGCTTTTCCACATCTATCTTACCTTTCTTAAGTAATTCGAAAAATTTAGGGTTTCGAAAGTACATACATATTAAATCACGTGTTTCACCGAGTTCTTTTCCGGCTTTTATCCTTTCCGTTATTTTTTCATCTTCAAAAATTTCCGGAATGTTTCCTATAGTTTTTAATTTTTCTTTTTCAGAATAATAGAGTTCGAAAATTATCTTTCTGAGCACATCTGCAGAGCTTAACTCGATGCCGTACTTTTCCCTAAAAACATCCTTAAGCCTTTTAGAGACATCAACCATCTTACTTATTTCTTCATCTTCTAGTGTAGAATCGTATCGGTATTTATTTATTTTAAATAAATCTTTTCCGTTTTCTTCCTCTACTATATCCTTACAATACTTATATATTCTTTCCAATACTTCCACAGCATTTGGATGAATTTCGTATATATATTCTTCTATCTCAGAAGGAGATATTTCGGTATTTGTAAATTTCAAAACCTTTAAAAAATTTTTCCACAAATCTTCTTGTTCCATTTGAGAAAGGTATTCGTAAGCTGTAGGAAATTTACCTTCGCTTTTCCATTGATTTATTTCATAACTTATTTTCTCATTAATTTCCTTATATCTATCAACCAACTCGAAAAAATCTCTTGTGTTGGATATTCTTATTTGAGGGGATTTGAGCAATTCAAGAAAAGGTTTTTGATCTAAAAGTTTATCTCCGTATAATTTTTTCTCAATATAATATTCTGATATATTAACATTCTCTAATTTTTCATTTTCTCTTGTTAGTTTATTCCAAAGAGCTTTATATCTTCTCAGACCAAATTCTTGATTTTTTGATTTTTTCCTCAGCCTTTCGGCTTGATTTAATGTTATCATAATATAGTAGTAACAATTCTATATTTAAAGATTTCGGTTCTCAGAAATATAGTTTAGAATGGATATCTTACTTTTTCTATACCATGGAAAATTTTTTGTAATTTCTTATGAACCATACCAGGAATATAAACTCATTCTTACTTACCTGAGACCTCTCTAAGGCAGAGTAATAGCTGTCCCTTCTCTCATAAGGTATGATAACCAAAGGGTACCTTTTCTGCCATAAAACATAATTCATCAGCAATCTGGAAACCCTTCCGTTCCCATCTCCAAAAGGATGAATGGTAACCAATTTTAAATGGGATAGGGCTGCAAGTTCCACAGCATGCAATTTGTTCCAGCTTCTATCCAACCATCTAAAAAAGTCTTTCAGCAAAGGATTTATTTCTACAGGAGGAGGCGGCAAAAATTTAGAGCCGGAAATTCTCACCTGGTAGTTCCTTATTTTTCCTGCTATCTCGGGCTTTGTATCCTTAAAAATCTTGTAATGCCATTCCAAAATTAAGGAAAGGTTCGGCCTTTTCTTAAGTTTTAACATCTCGAGGAAAACTTTCATATGATTTTCGGTTTCTTTTACATCCCTTAAGGGTTTTCTTTCCGGAGTTATGCCGAACTCAAGGATTTTTATTGTATCCCTTAAACTCAGAGTACTTCCCTCTATTCTATTTGTGCTATAGGTAAATTTTATTCCGAAATTGTGCATCTCCTTTTCCAAAATCGGCCTCGGCAATTTTTTAAAGTTACTTAGCCATTCTTTTCTTAACTCTTCTATTTCCTTATATTTTTCCCTATAAATCTCTCTAAAAAATTTGAGCATTTCCTCCTCCAAATTTTTTGGCTTTGAATAACCCAAAAATTTTTCTATATTCCTTGATTTTCCCTCTATCCTTATCCTATGCCTTAGCCAATACCCCCTCTTTCTTCCAATTTTCTTTTCTATCAAGGTTACCATAATTTTAAAACCCCAGCACTTAAAAAATCCTATTCAATTTTGTCCCTAACATGAATGCTCCTAAGGATATTTTCATCTATCTCCACGCCTTTTCTCACCAACAATTTTCCCAAATCCATTAGCATTTCCGAGCAAAATACTGCAGCGGTAGGATAGAATAGCTTTTTCGGTAAATAAAAAGTCCTTTCCTCCCCATTTTCAGCTCCGGTAATAAGGTATGCGTTGGCTTTTACTTTTTCTGCATCCTTCATATATTTTCTAACCTTTGGAGAAGTTCCAGACTTGGAAATGCCTAAAAATACGGAATTTTTATTGATAGGTGGACAATTACTCTCTCCGATTACAAAATTATCCTTGCATCCTACCAACCGTCTAACATGATTCGCTCTTATGTTGAACTGCTTTGCAACATTATGGCTAACTCCTTGTCCGCAGGAGAATAGAGAAATGTTGGGATCGGAAAGCCCCTCTATGAGCTCTTCGTACCCGCTATCCTTTTTTACCCTTTTAAACTCATCCTTAAGGTTTTTAATATATCTTATGTTCTCATTAAAATATTCTGGAAAGTCTTCAGGAGGAACTTTCTTTACAAGTGCTTCCGAAGTTATATAAAGTACCCACAAAACTCCCAATTCGAATATGTCATTAAGTATTCCCTGACCTAAATATATTTCGTTTTTTTCATTATTGTTTTCCCTTCCTTCCAATTTTATTACATTACCTTCCAACTCCCTAACCTTTCTTCCTATCGGAGAATCGGGATATGAAGTAATTAGGTCTAAATTTATCGGAGCTCTATTCTTCTCGGAAACATAGTTATTCAACTCTTCCAAATTCATCAAAGGTACCTCTGATTTTCCGCTTCCAGAACACATAAGAAATTCCAACTTGTTACACACCTTTCCCAAATTTCTGAATGCTTCAGCTACGGTACCTCCAAAAGTATGGCTCTCATGGGTACCAAAAATAAGGTATTTTTCGAGGAAAGGTGTAAGTTCGGAAGTTCCTATGATGGCTGATTGATAGCTCCTCCCTTCTCCGTCTATCCCTACCCCTATTTTTCCTTCCTCTTCAGGATATAAATGGTCATAAAGCCCGAATAGTTCCTCTTTATCTATTTTTCTGCAATTTTCGTATATTTTCTCGATGAAGCCATCCATAAAAAATTTTTAAATTTTTAAAAAATTATCTTCGAATATGAGAAGGTCTTCTATAGAAAAAAATATCTTCCACTCTTCCTACACTCTACAATCTTCTCCCAACCAAAAAATAGCATTTTTCAATTTATATCAAAAATAGAAAAGGAAACAAAAAAACAAGTGGAAGTTAGAGTGCTAAATAAATTACCTTCCCTATTGCAATCGAGAATTATGAAAGAAGGAAAGCTCGTTTTTTTCCAAATTTTTCATCTGCGAAAATCGAAAATCAGTAACAGTTAGAATTGCCTAAAAGAAGAACTTTTTATTACACAAGATATCCTAACTCCTTTAAAGCTTTTTCGAATTTATCGTAGTCACCGCCAGGAATGATACCTAAATCCCTAAAACTATCTAAAATTTCGTTACCGGCAAGAGTTCTGTTGGGAAATAAATAATCTTCTACAAATTCTTTTATTTCATTTTTATATTCTCTTATAATTTCACGAGCCATTTCTTTACCGGTATCCAATATTCTTTCTACCTCATCTTCCATCTCTTCTTTTTTCCGCTCACTCATATGAAGGAAGTAAGGTTCATTTCCATTTATTGAACTACTTTTTATTTCAATCCCTGGTAAAGGATTTTTGAGAAAATATAGCTTCAACGCATTTGTAGAAGCATCTCTTAAATCCGATTCCCTGCCTTCTTCTCCTCCTTCTCGCAACTCTTCATAAATTGCTGTACTTCCCATTGCATGGACAACATTTGCGAAATAATGTTTGGACGAACCTTCCGGTATTTTGGAGGAAGGTACAACTTGAATTTCTCCAAGTGCGTTAACTGTGGGCTCGATTGATATTAAAATAGGTTGCAGCCCTATCCTTACAGCGCAAACTAAATGTGAAGTTTCATGGTAACCGTTTTTAATCAATTCTTTTTCACTTTCAAGAATATCGGTTGTTGACGGACCATGAAGCGCTTTTATTATTTCTTCTATTACAAGCTTATTGGTAATTTTCTTATTCAAACGACTTCTGTAAGCAACATCTGAAACTATTTCTGCGATTTTTCCAGCATTCAGCCCTTCTGTTAAATAAGAAAAGGTTTGCAGATCTAATGAATCTGCATTTAATCCGTACTTATTCAAATAATATTTCCATAACTCTTCTCTACTTTTCACATTTGGATTAGGAATATGGATTAATTTTCTTAATCTTCTCAGTATTTGTTTGTCTATAATGGCCGGATTAGCTGCTGCGGTTAAAATTATATGGGCGGGATTTTCGTATTCATAAATTTTATCAATTTGTCTTCTAAATTTGTCTAATGAAATTGCCTCTTTTGTGTCAAAAAGGCTTAAACTTACTCCTCCGAAAAAATCTTCCGTTTGCCTTTTAGGTTCTGAGCCTAACAAATCTCTCCTATCGTCAAAAATTATTAGTATAGGTGAACTTTCTGCCTCCGTTCTGCATTTTTCAAAAAATTCTTCAATACTAGCATCGTCAGATATTTCGCTACCGTCTATAATTTTGTAACCTAATTTTTTTGCTTCATTCGCTATAGCATGAAGGGCATAAGTTTTTCCAGCACCTGTATCTCCAGTTATTATTGTACCGCTCCCAGAGGAAAGCAAAGTTTTAAATTTCTCTTTTTCCCCAGAATCGTTCAACTCTTTAAGAAATTTGAGTAAATTTATTGTATCGTACAAACCTTCCCTAACTTTTTCAAATCCTACATAATCTTTCTCTAAAGATATCTTCATCGGCTCAAATTCTTTGATTTCCATATTCATCACAATATAATAATAACGAAAATTATTTAAAGATTTTAGATGACTTGATGCACTTCCAGTTTAA
>CAZCGS010000029.1:0-5353 GCA_964498505.1 uncultured archaeon | reverse complement strand
AAAACTTTTGTTTACTTATACTTTGGCTCTCGCTTGAAAGAAGTATTTATATGTAAAAAGAAAACGAGCTCTAAGTAAAATGCTATTCAAAATAAAAGGCTCGGAAGCTACCCTGCCTATCATCTTTTCGCTGCCAAAATCAACCTGGGGCAATCTCCTCATCGCCTAAAATAATTCTTAAATAAGTCTTTTAATATTGGTAAGCAAAGATTGCATGGATTTATTTGAAAAGCCGAAAATTGGGATATGCATATTGTTTTTCTTTAGTTCTTCCAATAAACACTCCATAAATACACCGCTCCCGCCATCATTATAGGTATGTTTATACCAACCCTCCGTAAGATCCTTGCCTATTTTATATTCATCTAAAAATCTCCTTATATCTTCCTTTGTCCATACTCTACCATATTTTGTTGTATTTACACCGCAGCATGGAGAACCTTCTATACCTACAATTGCCAGAACTTTTATGCCGTGGCTGTTATAATCTTTTATCTTTCCTACAAGTTCCCTGGCTATTTTCCTGATTTTTATTTTAAATCTCTCGTAGTATCCTTTAGATGCACTGGGTCTGGGAAGCTTTGCAACAGTATACTCGGGGCATGCATAAATATCAATAGAGACCATTTGCTTATAGCAAATATCGATTAATTTTTTAATGAATTTTTTTCTTACATCAAAAGAAAGAGAATTATAGTAACCGCAGGCTACCAGAGAAGGATTGAGTAAGCACGGAGCTACTATAATGACCCTTCTATCTTGCTCATCGAATACCTTTTTGTGAGCCATTATTTTATTTATAATTAAATTTTAAACATTCTGAACAAGTTTTCAAATCCCTTTATCCTTTTCAACTTGCCTGGCTTCGCAACCTTCACGAATTTTTTCAGCTGTTTGTATGCGGAAAGCAATTCATTTACTTCCTGCACGCTTGTTCCCGAGCCTTTGGCTATCCTTTCTATTCTCGAACCTTTTATAATCTCTGGATTTGCTCTTTCCTCAGGGGTCATCGAATCTATAATATACTTCCATTTTTTTATCTTCTCCTCCTGTAAATCGATGAGTTCCTCAGGCAGTTTTAAAAAGCCGAAGCCGGGCAAATGCTCCAGCAATTTTCTCAGGCTTCCGAAACTCTGGATTTGCTGGATTTGTTGGGAAAAGGTATTCATGTCAAACTTTCCCTCCAGAATTTCTTTTGCCTTTTCCTCATCAACCTTAAATTTTTCCAGTAACGATTCTAAATCACCGAAGCCCAAAAGCCTCGATACAAACCTTTTCGGATCATATTCCCTAAAATCTTCTATCTTCTCGCCCTCTCCTATAAATTTGACCTTTGCATTGGCTATTTTGCAGGAGGTTAAAGCTGCTCCTCCCTTTGCACTCGAATCCATCTTCGTTACAATAACCCCGGTAATGTCCAAATGCTTTTTAAATTCTTCGGCCTGAGCCCTTGCTTGTTGACCGAGTTCTGCAGGAATTACCAACAAAACTTCATCAGGCTTAAGAAGCTCCTTTATTTTTTTAATTTCCTCAATCATCTCCTTATCCAAAGCATTTCTTCCTGCCGAATCAACTATTACTACCTCCACCTTTTTCCTCTCAAATTCCTCTAAGCCCTTTGTTATTATCTCCTCTATCCTTCCCTTCTCTATTCCAAAAAAAGGTACCTGAATTTTTTCGGCTAACTGTTTTAATTGCTGGTATGCTGCCGCCCTGAAAGTATCGCAACATATCAACCCGGGCTTCAAACCTTTATTTTTGAACCAAAAAGCTAACTTTGCGCAGGAAGTGGTTTTTCCCGAACCGAATAAACCAATAAGCAAAATCCTTTGAGGTTTTATTTCCAAAGGTTGCTTTTCCTCTCCCAAAATATTTACCAGCTCTTCATAAAGGATTTTTATTAGCAGCTCTTTCTTTGTTACCCCTTCCCTCTTTTCCTTTTTCGCCCTTTGCTTAAGTTTTTTTGAAAGCTCAAAAACCAAATCAACATCAACATCGCTCGAAATTAAAATTCTCTGCAGCTCCTTTATAATAGCATCTATTTCCCTATCCCCTATAACTCCAAATCTGTTTATTTTTGCCAGAAGCTCTTTGAGCTTGGAGAGCATAATCTAATTTGGTTAAAAAAACTAAAACTTTGATTCGGGAATAAACTTTTCGGAAGTACCTTTTGCATAGTTCAGCAATGCCTGCTTTGCATCCTGTCCTTTTGCAAGATAGATATCTACAAGAGATTGGCTAAGGGTATTGTAGGCTATCTCGCCCATTTTTTTGGTCAGAACAACATTTATCCTGTAATTTTGGGTAAGCCATTTCGCAGTTTTATGGCCGGCTATTACCTTCTCCTTTGCGTAAGGGTTGGAAGCGTACTCCCAAAACCTGATTTTTCCTTTTTTTAAATCGACAAATGCTATTATAAAACCTTTAGCCCGGGCAAAATGCTCGCTTATTTTAGAGCTTAACCCTTTTTCTTCCGTAACCGGCACCGCTATTATCTGCTTGCTCTCCTCATAAGGCTCTACCAGAACCGAAATACTTTCTATTTCCGGAACTTTTTCCTTTATTTTCCTTTCAAGCATCTCTCCTATTTTTGCGGCTTCTGCAACGCTCAAATGCTTCCTAACCTTTATTGTAATCTCTCCAAAAGCAAAAGGTCCTGCCTTCCTTAGCCTTAGGTTGGAGAAACCTTCTATTCCGGAAAAGTTCCCTATTACCTTAAGGATTTTCCTTTCAGTTTCCTCGGGGGCAACATCCATCAAAGCTAAAATGGTCTGATAAAGATTTTCAACCGCTATTTTTCCGACAATAAGTACAATAATCAAGGTCCCCAAACCTTCCAAAGGAATGCCTAGGTATGTTAAAACCAAGGCAAAGAAGACTAAAAGGGAAGAGAAAAAGTCTAAGAGCATTTCCTTGGCGCTCGCACCCATGGCTTGGGAATTTACAAATTTGGCGGCCTTCTCCTGATATTTTGAGAGGAAAAAGGAGAGCGCTCCTGAAAAAAGGGAAATGGAAAGGGCGAGCAAAGGATAGTTTATTTCGGAAGCTAAAAATAATCTTTTAAAAGCTTCAGAGCCTAATTCAAAAGCAGCAAAGAGGATAAAAAAGGAAACAAAAAGCGCGGCCAAACTTTCCGCTTTGTAATAGCCATAATGGAACCTCTTGCTCGGAGGTAGAGATGCTATGCTCAACCCTATGTAAGCCGTACAAATAGCAAAAAAATCGATAAGGGAATGTAAGGCATCAGCTAAAAGCAGGGAGGTATTGCTTATAATGCCGGCACAAAATTTAATAGCCGAAAGAAATAGGAGGGTAACCATTACATTCCTCAAAGTTTTCTTTCCGAATTCGAGCTTTTCCTTTTTCCTTACCATTTTCCTATCATTCTGGTTCCGCACTTAGGACAAATTTGGGTTGAACATGGTCTTCCTCTAATATGCTCTGTTTCGTATCCGCAATTCGGACAAACACATTTGCTCGGACCTCCAGCTCTCGCTCCTCTAAACCTCCTTCCGAATCCTCCGGCTCTCGCTCTCTGAAATCCTCTGCCGAACATAATACAAATTTAAAGTTTTATAATAAATTCTTTTAGGTGACTGAAAATGGAAAGGCAAAGCTATAATAAAAACTGTCCCTTCCCGGAGAATTTATACTTTAGGCTCATCTGACTCATTCTCAGGAATTCTGGCAAGGAAACTCTATCCCAAAGCTAAGATAGCCTACCTTGACTCCAATTCCGAATTAATTGATAAGGCTGCTGAGGGGGAAAGGGTTTTGGTTGCAGTTGAGAATAGTATAGACGGTATGGTAGGAGAATCTATAAGGAGGATTAGGAAAAGGGAAAATGTGTTTGTTACTATGGAGGTATATTGCCCGATAAACCTGTGTTTGGGAGGAATGGAAAATTCAAAGGAGGAAAAGTTGGAGGAGGTTTACTCCCATCCGAAGGCATTAGGGCAATGCTCGGAATATTTGGAAAAGTTAGGGGCAAATAAAATCCCTACAAAAAGCACAACCGCAGCTATAAGAATAGTTAAGGAATTGGGCAATCCTAAGGTTGGAGTTATAGCTCCGAAAGAGGCGATAGAAAAGAACGGTCTTAAAGTTTTGAAGGAAGGAGTTCAGGATGAGAAAAATAACTATACCATCTTCTGGGAATTGAGCAACAAAAAAGAAAAGGGACATTGTACAGCTTTAATAGTTGACTTAATAGATAAGCCAGGAGCATTATATGAATTTCTGAAGCCTTTTGCAAGAAAGGGAATAAATCTATATGCTATTCATTCCTGGCCGGAAAACGGAAAATACTGGTTTTTGGTAAAAGTAAGGTGCAGCAATGAAGAAATTCCTTGGAAAGAGCTTGAAAGGAGAGCAGAAAAAATAAGGAACTTAGGCTCTTACTCAATCAAAAGTTTTTTATAAAATTCCGGAAAATATAATTAGAGCCGGGGTGGCGGAGAGGTTACGCGGTCGGCTGCAGACCGGCTTACCTGGGTTCAAATAGGGGCGCCGCACCCGCCCCTATTACCCCTTCCTCACCGTAATATGGCTTCGCCCCCTTTTCCAAATCCCACCATCTATTCTTCAACTTCTATAACCTTTTATGCAATCGAAAATCCCAGCCCCGGCTCTATTATGAAAAAATAAAATTCGTTTCGTTATAGCAACAACCAGAGTATACCTTCAAAAATAATACAACATCACCTGAGAAGTCTTATGTTATCAAAAAAACAACCTCCATTTTCTCCCAAAGCGTACTTATCACCTCTTAATGCACAATAGAGGGTTATGTCTACATTCCCACCATAAGAGGAAATATCAACTGTTTGGTTTAAAAATGTAAGTAAAGATTCGTTACAAACGCATACCCATTTAGGGGGAGGGCTGACATAAATAGCTTGACAATCTTTTGTTGATAAGCTATATTGTTTCTTTTCTTCTCCATTTATATATATTTTTGCAAAGATGGTGAATGACGGCTCACAATACCCATTGCTAGTACCCCAAGCAGAATAATAAAAATGTAAGTCAAACATCAATGTTGTAAATCCGTTATTTATATTCACGTCTTTTTGTGTTATTTGCCCATATCCCGTAAACTCACTACTAGTATCGGAAGGTTCCCAAATATGAATAAACAAACTATAATTTCCATCTGTAGACCAAGATGTACTTCGCTTTATTTCTTTTTCATACCAATCTGAGCCTCCAGTCTCTTTGACTCGCCATCCATAGATCAGATCATTTTCAAAAGAAGGGTTAATAAGTACTTGTTGGTGGGTGATTTCCTGTATCTCGCTCCCATTCACATAAATCTTTTGAGCATTAATTGTTCCTGGCCCTTTATTTCCTC
>CAZCGS010000028.1:6921-10982 GCA_964498505.1 uncultured archaeon | reverse complement strand
AACATAGCGGTTTTAGCAACAGAGGCAAGCGTATCGACAACAGAGGCAACAGAAGGAGAGACAATAACTTATGAGGAGGTAGTTCCGATAAAGAGCGATGTTGCGGCTTTGGATTCTGACAGCGCAGTATCGGCTGCAAAAACGGAGAAGAATTTAATCCTTGTAGGAGGACCAGCGGTAAATGCCTTGGTAAGGGATTTGTTCAGGGATAAGTTCAATGTAAGCACAGCAGATGACGGATGGATTTATGGACCTCAGCTAGCAGAGGCAAACTACTGCGGTGAAAACGGAGTTTACAACGGAGAGCAGGGTTTGATAAAACTAGTAAACGATGCATTTACAGAAGGAAAGGTAGCTTTAATAGTGATGGGTTGTGATACAGAAGGTAAATGGACTAAGGCGGCTTCAAGAGTATTGCAGCAGTACGACGATTACGCTGATGAATTGGCAGGAAAGGAAGAGGTAAGGCTAACAGGGAGCGTAGAGAATCCTACCATAAGCTAAATCCTTGGCTCGCCCGCTGATTTCGGTGGGCTTTTGTTTTTTCTTTTTTAAAATTTTTCAAAAAATTCTATTCCGAAGGGTTCTTTTTTCGGATTTTTTGCATCTAAGAATTTAAAGCCTTCCTTTGTTTTTATGGCAATTAGGGGAAAGGCTCCCGCCCTTTCTGCATTTTTTACCAGATTTTCAACCTGCTCCTTTTTAAGGGAAATTCTGCCAGAAAAATTCTTGCATTCAAAGAAAAAGACGTTGCCTTTTTTCATTGCAATAACATCCGGGAGGGGTTGGGTTCTTCCTCCTGACCTCGGAGTTCTCAACGCTAAAAAACCTAAACCCTGAAGCAGAGAAACAAGCTCCCTTTCGGCTCTCGCACCCTTCTGATATTTCAGCTTTATCATTCTACTTAAAAACCTCTATGTTTACCTTACCTGCCCAATCCCCGAATATGCTGCTAACATAATTTAAACCTGAAGCTATGTTGGAGCCGAAGCCCGTAACTATCAGAAGGAAGACTATCAGGCACAAAAGCAATATTACTATCGCCTTGGTGGAGAGCGTGACAGCCATAATAATAGAAAAACTTATTTGTTTTAAATATCGGCGGTGCTATTTTCCCAGTAATTCTACCAGAAATCTCGGAATTTCTTCTTCATTTAAAATGAGAACATCTTTAGGATATTTTCTGTGAGGTCTTTTGGTTTTTACTTCTATTTTTAATTTTCCGGCAATGCAATCTATCTCGTAAGAGTTTTTGTAGTAGTAAATCTCCCCGAATTTTCTGAACAAATGCTCCTGCATAACCCATTCCAGCAAAACCTCTTTGCCCAAAGGTATCTCGTACAATCTCGCATAAATCCGGGCTACCCAAGGGTCTCTTATGAAAATCTTCTTTTCTTTTTTGAATAAAATGTTTTTGTTTTCTTTCAAAAATGCAACTTTGAGAATGAATAAATCCTCTAAAAGACCCAAATATTCTCTAACTATAACATGGTTCAGCTCGACATCTTTTCCCAAAGAGGAATAGGAGCATGCGGAAGAACCCTTTCTGAGAACTGAATAAATAACTAATCTCGCTATTCTGTAATCCCTTTCTATCTTTGAAATCTCCCTATCTATACTTTTAACAAAATCCTCAGGAAAGGTTTTATCCCTGTTTATACTTCTCGGAAAGCCTCCCAATTCAAAATACTTCTCCAATGCTTTCTCCAATTCTATTCCTCTAGCATTCCCGTACATCACTCTAACAAATTCCGGAAAGGATAGAGGCAGCACGGTTATCTCTCTCCCCTTCCCCTTCCTTCCAGGGAAAGATTCCGAATATTTTTTAAGTTTTATTGAAGATGAGCCGGAGATTATTAAAACAGAATTTTTCAGCAACCCGGTATCTATAAAACCTTTAATCGGCTTCCACCAATATTCTAAAGAGGTTACCTCATCAAGTATGATGAATTTTTTATCGTATATTTTTTTCAGAATTCTGTGCATATCTTTGGTTGTATTCAGGAAGTCGCAATTTATATAGACAATATCTCTTGGATTTTCTCCTTTTTCAATAATTTCTTTTATCAGGAATTTTATTCCGGTAGTTTTTCCAACCTGCCTTGGTCCGATAACAAAATTCAAACTAAACGGTTTTAAAGATATTTCCTTTATCCATCCAGGAATCCATTTAATTTCATTGGATTTCCAGCTCTGAATATTTACATCTTCCTCTTCCCATTTATCGTAGAACCACCAGGGATTTAGGTCTTCAAGCATATTGAAAATTCACTTTCAAAAATATATAAATAGGTTGAAAGTTGATTTTCAAAGAGATATTTTATCCTTAGGAGCACTCTCAATATTTTCCAAATACTTCCTCAAAACTTTAGGAATTTCAAAGCTTTTTTCATCGACCTGATAGTTTTCTATAATCGCGCAAATAGCCCTTTGGGTTGCTATAGCTGTCGAGTTTAAAGTATGAACAAACCCCTTTGAAGGCAAGCCAGGCTTTTCGGCATACCTTATGTTCAATCTATAGCTCTGCCAATCCGTGCAATTAGAACAGGAAACTAACTCTCTAAATCTTCCCTGGTTTGGAAACCAGCCTTCCAAATCGTACTTTTTGCTTGCAACAGCACCCAAATCTCCGGAGCAAATATTGACAATCCGGTAGGGTATTCCTAATCCCCTAAAAAGGGCTTCTGCATTGTTTATTAATTTTTCATGCCATTCCCCGCTTTCCTCGGGCAAACAGAAAACAAACTGCTCGACCTTGTGAAATTGATGAACCCTAAAGATGCCTTTGGTATCCTTTCCGTGAGCTCCGGCTTCCTTTCTAAAGCAGGGAGAAACTCCGGCATAAAGTAAAGGCAGCCTTTTTTCTTCCAAAACTTCGTTCATGTGCATTGCAGCTATTGCATGCTCCGAGGTTGCAATTAAATATAAATCCTCTCCCTCAACCTTATAAATATCGTCTTCAAAGTCGGTTACAGAGGTTACCTTCTCGTAAGCCTCTTTTTTCATTAAATAGGGAGGGCAGACTATTTTAAAACCCCTACCAGCCAAAAAGTCTAAGGCATATTGGATTAAAGCAAAATCCAACCAGACCAATTGGTTTAAAAGATAGTAAAATCTTGCTCCGGAAACCTTTGCAGCCCTTTGAATATCGGCTAAGTTATTTATCTCAACAAAATCTGCATGTCCCAAAGGCCTTTTTTCTATGAGCTGGTATTCCATCCTCCTTAAGCTCTGCTGTAGGAATTTTTCCTCATCCTCCCTAACAACCTTTGCCTTCCCGAAAAATCTTATCGGCAGATTTTCGGACTCATCCTTGCCAGGAGGTACTTCGTGGTCTAAAATATTGGAAAAGGAGAGCAAAACCTTCTCCCTTTCTTCTTTTAGTTTCCTCAATTCCTCCTCCTCAATTTTTAACCTCTGGGAAATTTCCTTTGCCTTCCTTACCAATTCTTCCCTTTCCTCCTTCTCAGCTTTTGCAATTTTCTCGGAAAGTTTGTTTCTTTCCCTCCTCAATTCCTCAACCTCCTTCAGCTTCCTCCTCCATTTTTTGTCTAGCTCAACAGCTTTGTCAACCAGCTCCTCAGGCTCTCCCCTTTTCCTCTGAGATTCTCTCAAAAGCTCGGGATTTTCCCTTATTGCTTTTAAAATGCTCCACATAAAGTTTATTTATAAATACCAAAATTTAAGTTATGAAAGGGATATCTCCGATATTTGCAAGCGTTCTTCTGATTTCTCTAAGTTTATTTTTGGCCGTGCTGGTGGGGGTATGGGCAAAAGGATTTACGGAAAAACAGCTAAGCTATGCGAGCCAGAAAATAAATTGTTTAGGTGCAGAAATAGAAAAGGTTGCATTTGATTATGATAATAATTCAAAAACAGGTTATATAAAAATAAAGAATTGGGGAATCAACCTGAGCGGATTTGTAGTTTATGCGGTAGATTCTAAAAAAAATAAGGAAGAAATTCTGAAGATGAACTCAAAAATAAATAACGGAGAAACAAAAACCATCTATTTCGATCTTTCAGGGGTTGAAAATGCTATTGCAATAGAAATTGTTGCC
>CAZCGS010000028.1:0-6821 GCA_964498505.1 uncultured archaeon | reverse complement strand
CATCTATTTCGATCTTTCAGGGGTTGAAAATGCTATTGCAATAGAAATTGTTGCCTTGCCGTGTACGGACACAAGAATATTCCTTCCTTTAAAATAAAAAAATTTTGCCTAAGGGAAAATAATGGAGAAGAAGATAGATTTTTTTAAGGTGGTGGACTATCCCCTAATGACCGAAAAGGCGGTGAATATGATAGAGAAGGAAAATAAATTGGTTTTTGTGCTGAAAAAAAGGGATTTTACAAAAAAGGATGTTAAGCAGGTTGTAGAGGAGGAATTTAAGGTAAAGGTTGAGAAGGTGAATACCCTGATCGATAGGAAGGGAAAGAAAAGGGCGATAGTAAAATTGAAAAAGGAATTCTCTGCCCAGGATATAGCTACAAAATTGGGAATTATTTAAAATATTTTCTAACTTTCCTGCAAACCTATCTTATCATAATTGGTTATTTTCTTTTGTTTTTGTTTATCGAGAAATTCTCTTATTCTCTCTTCCGCCAGTTTAACATATTTCTCTTCTACCTCATATCCAACAAATCTTCTGTTCGTCATTAAAGCAGCAATGGCTGTGGTGCCGCTACCAATAAAAGGGTCTAAAATAACATCATTTTCAAAGGTATATAGTTTGATGCATCTTAAAGGTAATTCAACCGGGAAAGGCGCCGGATGCCCGATTTTTTTAGCGGATTCTGCTGGAAAAGTCCATATGCTCTTTGTCAATTCTAAAAATTCTTCCTTAGTTAATGTAGCTTTCTCATTCTTATGATTTATCCTGGCAAAGGTATCCTTTGAAAAAACGAGGATATACTCGTGAATATCCCTCAAAACAGGATTTTTTGGAGATAACCAACTCCCCCAAGCAGTAGAAGGACTTGCGCTAGAACCTTTATTCCAAATTATTTCTCCCCTCATTAGAAACCCTATTTTTAACATATCTTCAATTATAAAAGAATGTATCGGGATATAGGGTTTTCTACCTAAGTTTGCAACATTTATACAAACCCTTCCGCCGGGAACTAAAACCCTATAAACCTCTTTCCAAACTCGAGAAAGAAATTCTCTGTATTCTTTTAAGGTTAAATTTTTGTCATATTCCTTTCCCACATTGTAAGGAGGAGAGGTCACCATCAAATGTACACTATTGTCCGGTAATTCTTCCATTTTTTCGCTACTCTTGCAGAATATCCTATTTATATACTCTTCTGGAATTTTATTTTCTACAAATTTAATATTTCGTTTTTCTTTGGGCAAATCTTTATACAGATTGCTATTATAAAATTTAGAAGAATCATGGTTAATTCTTCCAGGACTTCCAAAAGAGCTTGTTTCAGTTCCGTTCTTAGATCTTTCCCTAAGCATCCTCATTTACACCTCTAATTAGAGACAAAAACCTTTCGGCTTTTTTCTCGTAAGTTTTCTCTCTGTTAGCAATTTCTATTATTTTGCCCAACTCTTCCTTACTTTTCATACCTGCGAAGAATTCCTTTTCTTCACTCAACAATTCAAGAAGAAATTGCCTAAATTCAGAAAATGAATCAAATCTGAAAAATCCTTTCCCAGGAGTAGACTTTATATTTTCCCCATTATTGTCTAACGGTTTTGGATTTAAGGACCAAAACCCTTGAATAATTCCATATTTTTTTAAATTGTCAACCTTTGCATAATAACTTTTAGTAATCGGGGTATTCCCTAAGATTATTATCGGTATTCTTGCAGATTTAAGGGAAGATATCCTTACACTTATACTTTTTCCTATAGCTTTCAGCATAGTATCCGATCTCAATAATCCGGGATTGCCATCATGCGTTTTATAATCACCTATACATTTCAACTCATAATTTGCGGAGTTTTTTATTATCAGTTCCCAATTCCATACTACGGACATTTTTACCTCAAACAATACAATAATACTCTCAGGTTTTTGAAAAATTGAATTGGTTTTACAGATTGCAACATCTGCAGGAGAATCTTTTGTCAATTCTAATTCCTCACATACAACACCTCTTACTGCAAAACCATTTAGCTCGGCAGCAATTTCTTTTAATAGTTCTTGGACCCATTTTTCGGTGTACGCACCAATAAAAGCATTTCTGCTTTGAAGTGTCGTTTTTTTACCTTTATATTCTTTAGGCCAATATGCAATATATCGTCCGTCATCAGTTAAATAAAATAACTGCTCTGGCGATGCTATCTGTAAAGATTTCATAAAAAAATCTATTTCCTTATCTTTACCCCATAAATTATTTTGGGTACTCATCTCTTCTCCCATAAATATTGATATTTACGCATAGTTTATAAAAACCTAGACCTTTTTTATAAAGCCTGCCTTTGGCTCATAGACAATCCCTTCCTTCTTAAGCCTGAATAAAAGATTTTCAGCATCTTTCAAACCTTCTTCCTCAGCCCTCCTCATAATTTCGTCAACCGGCACTTCCTTCCCTATCTCCTTTTCCAACTCATCAATTATATCCAAAAGGATTCTTATTTTTGATCTTTGGGAAGCAGCCATCGCGGATTCCGCCCTATCTATGTCTATTTTCTTTGATTCCGGATCAAAACCGAGTTGCATTAGGGAGTACTTCATTATTTTTATCGCCCTTTCGGCATCTTCTTCAGTTACCCTATCCTTCAACCTTATTTTGGCAGAGGCTTGGGCAAGTCTGATGAGAGCTTCGAACTGTCTAAAGGTAATCGGAACTACAGAGTCCTCCTCCGAATAGGCGCTCCTCTGTTTTAAAAAGAAATCCTTAAACATTCTCCATGCAGCTTCAGAAATCTCAACACTGGTTATATTCTGCTTTGCATAGGCTATATACTTTCTTAATAAAGGAGTGGGTATTTCGGGCTTTGCGTATTCCTTATCGGTCCTCGACTTAAAAACGTGATCTACCATAGCCTCATCCCTTTCTAAATTCGGCACATCCTTCATTACAAATTTTAAATCAAATCTGGAGAGAATGGTCGGAGGAACAGAAATCTGATCCGCTATCGGTCTGTACAAATCAAATCTTCCCAGCTTTGGATTGGCTCCCGCAAGAATGGAAGTATGGGCGGGTAAAGTTGCTATAATGGATGCCTTGGCAATGGAAACGGAGTTGTGCAAAATCGCTCCTTTTCCGAAAAAGGCTTCTGAAGGCTCAACCCTTATATCGTACACCCACTCCCCATCATACCTTTCTTCCCTTATTTCCTTTATTTCAATCCAATTATAGCTTACCAATAACTCCAAATTTTTTACCAGCTCTTCTATTTTTCTCAGCTTTTCTTCTATTTTTTTGTTTATAATCTTCGCTATTTTCCCGAGTTTTTCCCGCCTGTTTTCCTTTGCATGAAGAATCCAGTAAGAAATTGTTTGGTGGCATTTGTTCAATTCTTTCGCTATTTCTCTGTTGGTTATCCCCAAAAGCTTCTTCAATTTTCTCAAATCCCTTTCCTTCCTGCAATTTTCTATATACTTTTTCAACTCTCTCAAAAACTTGCAAACAGTTGCCTCTGAAATGTTTTTGTTTTTTCCGGAAAATTCAAATCCCAAAAAGGTCCTCTCACCCTTTCCCAAAATTCTGCAGATTTCCTTTATAATCTCCCTTCCGCAAGGAAGAGAGTGTATCTTGGACTTTTTGGCATTTTTGAGATAATCTTCCACCCTCTCCTTATACTTTAAATCGAATCCGATCAGCTCATAATATTTTTCAATTTCTTCTTTTCTTTCTACGACCAACCTAAAGCAATTTCTATCCCTCCTTATTTTTGAAAAAATACCGAATTTCATCAAAAGCAAATCCTGCAAATCCTCTGCAAGCTCTTTTTCTCCGAAAGAAAAAATTATTCTTGCAACATTTTTTGAATGATAGAAATGGCCGTCTCCATTAAACAAAGCCCTTACCAAATACCTTACATATTTTTTATCCAGATTATAAACAAAAGAGGGAAGCCTTTTTTTGAATATTTCCGGAGAATTCTTTTCCAGAAATCTGATAACCTCCTTTTTTATCATCCGGACATTTTTTGTATTGGTATCCTTCCTCTTCTGAATATAAAATTTATCAACCCTAAATGCCTTTTTTGCACAATTTATGTAATCCTTTATAATACCCTCATCGGAATTTGAGAATACAATTTCAGAAGGTTTTCCTCTGTTGTACCCCAAACAGCCTTCAGCCAAATAATAACCGATAAACTTTAGAAGGTTTGGATCAGCCTTTTTCTTCCATGAATCAAAGAAAGGCTGCTTCGGAGAAGGTAATAAATCGCCTTTTTTTAGATTTTCTGCCCGGATTACCGAAAGATTTTTATTTCTCAGAACAAAGAAAGGGTGATCCTTAGAGACCTCCAACTCCCTCCCATTGGAAAGGAAAATCCTGAAAATCCTTTTCTCAGCTTTATGCCTGCTCACATTTTTTATATTTTTCTCAAAAACCCTACCTTTAAAATCGGTTGTAAATATCCGAAATTTCTCGCCCGTTCCTTCCAATTCCAAAATCTCGCAATCTATTCCCTTTTTTACCTTATCTTTGTATTTCTCCATAAGACCATCGATAAAAGCCCCGATCTTTTCCCTTTTTCCGTTTGCAAACAGAATTTCGAAGTTATAGGCATAAGAACCCTGTTCCATCGCCTCATGGAGTGCAACCATATCTTCCTTGCTAACCTTATCAAATTCGTCTATTGCTAATAAACCCTGATTGCACAATACTAAAGCTCCGGCCTCCAAAACCCAGCCTCCGGTAAATTCATCTTTTCTTACAGTGGAAACCAACCCGGCACCGGTAACTCCCTTCCCCGAAACATATTTTGATTTTAAAGCCAGGTTTGAGATCAATTTTAAAAGTTGGGACTTGCCCGTTGAAGGATCTCCGACCAACAGAATATGGATTAAATCCCTTATTTTTGTACCGTCAGGCATCTCAAAAGGTGTGCCTCCGAAAAGCTGCAGCAAAAGTCCTTCCTTAATCTCATTATATCCGTAAATGCTTGGAGCAATAGAGGCTATCAACTTTTTAAACAAATCCCTATCTTTCGCCAACTCCTCGATCAAAGTTTCCTCATCTGCGGAAATTTTTATTTCCTCAAATGTTTCCTCTGTAGGTTCAATGTGATTTGCTTCTAAGTAAAAATCCGATTGGGTGGCTTCCCTTCCATGGACCTTTTTGGGAAGTTCCTTTAATATTCCAGAAACAATAATTCTGTTTCCAGGGTCGGTTCTCCTTTGCATTATCGGAGTTGTTAGCTCTTCCTTCAAAAATGTTTTTACTTCTCCTGGCTTCTCTCCAGAAGCTATTTCGAAAGGTTCCTCAAGAAGTAGCCATCTGGAATCAAACATCTTTTTCTCCTGCAAAATGAAGCCTGAGCGCCTTCCGCATTTAGGGCATATTTCCGGGTTTCTTATGGTTGACCCTGCCTGCTCTACCTCAATCAACTCGTTACAGTCTGGACACATAAATATTGCCTTGTATGTTCTGGGCTTTACCTCGCTTGCAACCTTAACTATTCCCTCAACGCAGATAAATTTATTCAAATGCTTTGCCCTCAGATTTCTTATTCTTACCTTTGCAGAATCCGGCAAATTTTTAAAATGGATGGGAGCATTTTCTATTTCCGGAATATCTATCTCTTTTAAGGCCTCTTTAAAAAGGGGTATTGTTTCCTCCGGCTCAACCAGCAATCTTTCCGCTATCTCCGGAAGTTCAAGCTCTAAAGTCCTGAAATCAATTTCAATAGGCTCTTCCCCTCCAGACTTTTTTAATTCTTCATAGCAGTATTCCCTTAAAAAAGAAACAATCTCATCCATAAATTTAAATTTTTGGTAAATATTTTATGGGCAGCAAATGTATAAGCGTAATATGCAAAAACTGCGGATTTCCGAACCGAATACCGATAAATAAATTTTACGACGGATATGAAGGACCTTTTCTATGCGAGAGATGCAAGAGGGAATTAGAAATTGAAAATATATTGGATGACGAATAGAATTATGGTGCATTTAGATAAAAATGAAAAGGGTCTGAATGAAAGTTTTGCCTTCGGGATAGTGTACCTAAAAATTTTAAATAGCGCTGGGATACCTTTGCATAAGAGTTTGAAGTCTGTAGCAAAAGAAGATTACGGTATTTTTTCTAAGGAGATGAAAAAGGTGATTGCAAATGTAAATGTTATGGGAAAGGATATTGCCAACGCCATAATGGATGTTGCCAAAAAGACGAAATTTTCAAAAATAGAGAGGTTTTTAAAGGGGTTGCATAGCACCATAGTTTCGGGAAGCGACCTTTCCCATTTTCTTGATTTTGAAGAAAAGCTGGCAATAGAGGATTTAAAAATCAATTTAAGGAAAAAGACGGAACAGCTTGGCATTGTTATGGAAGTTTTCAGTTTGCTTTTTTTAATAGCACCCATTCTCCTCATCATAGTGCTTTCCATCCTATCATCAATTCAGCCTCAAGTATACGGCATTTACCTGCCTTCTCTAATGTTTTTCATTTCTTACATAATTTTGCCGATATCCGGCATACTGTTCCTAATTTCATTAGACAGGCTTATTTAAGCTTGCTTTTCTTTGGCTGCAGGAGGATTGGGCTGCAAAATGTGGAAATTGAAGGGTTTAGAAAGAGGAGCAGAGCCTTATTTGGAGGTACAGGAGGAGTACTCCCTGGTTCTAAAAGTCGGTAGACAAGACCATTCTCAGGGTGCATGGGAGAGTATTGGGTTGTATGAGGTAGAGGAATTGGGGGGTTTGGAAAGGGGGCGGAGCCCCCTTCCTTGGTTACAGGAGGTGCAAGAACCATCCAGGGGTGCAGGGGAGAATTCCCCGCTTTGAACCCGGGTCACCGGCT